>RPQV01000748.1 GCA_003818595.1 Calditrichota bacterium | reverse complement strand
GTGATTTGAGCCCGCGGTGCTTTTACCGAATCCGACGTCTGCCATTCCCAGGCCTGTCTGACCGGTCTTGGCGACGCGCATCAAATCTTCTTCAGTCGGAAATCCTGGCGCGTGCTCGAGGAGGTTGTGGCGCACCTTGCTATACGCTCCGATGTGATGCTGGATGAGGTCAAGACGGGTGGAGTCTCTGAGCCAGATCGAGGTGGTGGCGATCAATCCTTCGACATCGTACTCATTCGCATATACCAGAAAGCGTACCAGGGACTCTTCGTCATCAGGTTCATTAGAGATGTCCGTCAAAACCACGACGCGCGGCTTTTCCGGGTGATCTTGTGCGCGTGTCAGGGTCGGCGCCATACTGAACATCACGCACATGATGATATGCAGCGGTTTCATTTTTACCATTCGCACTTTCCTGTTTTTTATCAAGACATTTTGCATTATGACAATCAATTCCCAAAGTTGAACCATACTACCAGGGTGGATTCCGTATTCATGCAGGGGTGAAGATGATGGATAATAACAAAAAAGCTGTTCTTTGGCAAGGTTTTTCGGTATCAGCGTCGAGTCTCATGAATGGTTTATGGGGATTTTATATCGTGACAGTGGTGCTGGTGGTTATTCAGGTTATTTTTACCGTCAAGTTGGCAAAGCGATTAAAGCGGGATGCTGCGATTTGGGGGACTATGGCTGTGATAACGACAGGACTCAGCTCGTTAGTGCTCGCTTTTCTCGGAGAGAAAGGGGAAGCCTCGATGCGAAAAACGCGGACGCCAAGTTATTCATCGGGATTTGGCAGTTCTTATCAAGTGTCGCAAAAGACCTGCGGCGCCTGCGGCAGAATTGTTTCGGTGTCCGCGCATGCCGGTCAAAGTTGTCCGCATTGCGGTGCGTACTGGGGCGAAGAAAAGTCGAAATACCGATAAGGATCGCTATTGATCTGAACCTCGTTTCCTTATTTTATACATTTTTGTGCAAAATTTGATAAAACCCTCTTGACAATCCATACATTTTTTTGTATACTGCAAACGTTGCCGGCAACGTTTGCAATCCATCATCATTCTTCAAAGCAATGAGATCAACGTGTCATCAGCCACCATCAAGGATATCGCCAAAAGATTGAATTTATCAATGTCGACGGTCTCACGGGCACTGCGGGGGCATCCGGATATCAATGAAGAGACCAAAAATTTGATTATCAAAACTGCGGCGGAACTTGATTATCAACCCAACCTTTTTGCTCAAAATCTGAAAAACAGACGTTCTTCCACCATCGGTGTCATTGTCCCTCAGGTCAAGCACGTTTTTTTCGCTGAAATTATGGCGGGCATCACCGAAGTCGCCTATCATGCGGGTTTCCATGTCATCATCAGTCAATCCAATGAGACCTATGAACGCGAAGTCATCAACACGCAGATGATGATTTCGCAACGCATTGCCGGGCTGCTGGTTTCGCTCTCCATCCAGACCGAACGTTTTGACCATCTTGCGGCCTTGAAGCGACGAGGCATTCCCATCGTCTGTTTTGACCGGATCTGCGATAATTTACCGTTCTCAAAAGTGGTTGTTGATGATTATCAGGGTGCTTACCTGGCTGTGGAGCATCTTATTCATCGCGGCCGTCGGCGAATTGCGCATTTCGCCGGGCCGCCTAATTTATCGATTGGTAAATATCGTTTTAACGGATATCGAGACGCGCTGCTGCAGCACCAAATCGCATTTGATCCGGATCTGGTCATATATGGCGGCTTGAATGAAGAAGACGGCGTCAGAGATTTTGAATGTTTACTCGATAAACAGCTGAAACCGGATGCGATATTTTGTATCACCGATCCTGTGGCGATAGGCGCCTTTGCTCAGCTCAAAAAGAATAACTGGAAAATACCACGCGATGTCGCTTTAGTGGGATTCAGTGATAACCCGATTGATGCTCTGCTCGAGCCTTCGTTGACGACCGTTCGGCAACCCGCTCACGAAATGGGGGAGACGGCGGCTCGTCTGTTGTTGGAGCATATTCATGATAAACAGAAACCAGTTGAATCCATCGTGTTACAAACGGAACTGATCATCAGACAATCATCTTAACATACAACAAAGGAAATTTTCGGAGGGCGCACAAATGATTAAACGCACCTTACTGCTCTTGAGTTTATTGTTCCTTTTTATCACCGGGGAAACATTTTCCGGAACCACCGGTAAAATCGCCGGGCAGGTGCTCGATGCTTCGACTAAGGAGCCGCTTCCGGGAGTCAATTTGGTAGTAGCGGGGACTTTGCTGGGAGCTGCGACTGATCTCGAAGGCCGCTATACAATTCTGCAGGTTCCACCGGGTTCGCATGAACTCCAGGCGGCATCGATTGGCTTTACTCGCGTGGTGATGCGTGATGTCGTGGTCCGAATCGATCAGACGACGCGCATCGATTTTGCTCTCACCATGCAGGCGATCGAGGGGGAGGAGATATTCGTCG
>RPQV01000747.1 GCA_003818595.1 Calditrichota bacterium | reverse complement strand
GACTCGATCGCAACGCGTTGCGACTGTTGGACTGCAAAAAAGAACAGTGTCAGCCGTTGATCGCGGCGGCGCCAGCGATCAACGACCATTTGTGTTCCGATTGCGAGGATCATTTTTCCCGCCTCAAGGGATATCTTGAATTGACCGGTCGAAGATTTCAGGTCAATCATCGTCTGGTCAGGGGGTTGGACTATTATACCAAAACCGTCTTCGAAGTCTGGGCGCAGGGCATCGGCGCGCAAAATGCCATGTGCGGCGGCGGTCGCTACGACGGCCTGATCGAACAGCTGGGAGGTGAGTCGACGCCGGGAATCGGCTTTGGATCAGGCATCGAGCGCATCATCATGAGCATGCAGGAACAGGGATTGCCCGTCAGCGATATTCCGGCGCCTGCTGTTTTTCTGGCGCCCCAGGGAGAGAAAGCGCGTCGACAGGCGGCGGCTTTGGCTATGTCGCTGCGCGAAAACAAGATCGGCGTTTTGCTGTCTTTCGGAGAAAAGAGCTTCAAATCGATGATGCGGGACGCCAATCGTCGGCAAATGACCCATGTGGTGTTGATCGGCGATGAGGAATTAGCGCAGGAGATGGTGATGGTCAAAGAGCTGAATTCAGGCGCGCAGATCCATGTGGCCACGGCTGAGCTGGTTTCGTTCTTCAGCGGCAGCCGACAACGGGAATAATATGTCAATCGATGCAGGTTTTTCTCCTTTGACTGAAAAACAGGTCAAGGTGATCAAATCGTTGCGCCAAAGAAAATATCGTTATCAACAGGGTGCTTTTCTGGCCGAGGGCGTCCGTCTCTGTGAAGAGGCGCTGTCGGCCGAGAGTTCCATTCGTCAGGCGATATTCAGCGAAGCCACGGTGCAGCATGAGCGAGTTCAACCGCTGATTCACGCGTGTTTGAGTCGCGGCATCCCCGTGTCGTCAGCATCCGAACAAAAATTCAAAGCGTTTTCCGATGAAAAGAATCCCCAGGGAATAGCCTTCATCGTCGATATCCCCGCACCGGCGGTGGAATGGCGCCACTCTCCCCTGGTCATTGCCGCTGATGGACTGCAGGATCCCGGAAACCTGGGCACGCTTTTGCGCACGGCCGATTGGTTCAATGTCGGCGATGCGATACTGGGAAACGGTTGTGTTGACGCCTTTAATCCCAAAGTTGTGCGGGCGACGATGGGCGCCATATTCAGAATGACCATTCGTCAGGACATCGATCTGGCGGATGAATGTGATCACCTGGCAGCGGAAGGATATCATCTTTATGCCGCTGACATAAACTCGCGCTGTTCCCTTGCTGAAGTGCTGCCCAGCGGTCGGGATGTCATCATCATCGGCAGCGAAGCCGGAGGCTTGTCGCAGGACGTCGCCCGACGAGTGCATCGCACCTTTACCATTCCCCGCCTGGGTCATGGTGAATCGTTAAATGCCGCGGTTGCAGCGGCCATCTGCCTCTATCATTTTACTCAACCAGGGACTCTACCGCGTGCTGCAGGACAATAATCCCCCTTTTATTTCGCCTCGAGATGTCGGCACGATTTTGCTGCTGACGCTCTTTTTGATCACCATTTTTTCGTTCATTGTCGACCTGAATGACACCGTCATGCTCCTGATCGGCGAGGTGCTGATTATTGTTCCGGCGCTGATTTACGTGGCGGCGAAGAGGCTGCCGCTGAGTATTGCGTTTCGGATGAAAAAAGTGTCGCTCAGAACCGTAATCGCGACTCTGTTTCTATTTTTCCCTGTTTTTGTGCTCACCGATGAATTCGACCGCCTGATGCAGCAGGTATTTCCCATGCCGCAGGATTGGTATGATGCCATGACTGAACTGGTGCGATTTCAAACTGTCCCGCAAACCATCATGATTTTAACGGCCGGTGTTTTGGTTGCCGCTCTGTGCGAGGAATGGTTGTTTCGCGGCTTGGTGCAGCAGTCGCTGGAAAAATTTCGCGATCCGGCCATGGCCATGGTGCTGTCATCGGTTTTTTTCGCGCTGATTCATTTTAACCCCTGGACGTCAATCCAAATCCTGTTGTTGGGATTGGTTCTTGCGTATGTCGCGTGGAAAAGCGGCAGCGTCCTGCCGTCAATGATCATTCATGCATTGAACAACCTCTTTTCCCTGCTGATGATGAATATCTCTGAAGAAGAATTGCTGGTGTATGCGCATGATCATGTCCGTCTGATATGGATCGGCGTGTCGTTGGTGCTGCTGCCGGCGGCGATTAAAATGTTCAACCAATCCACTCGATCCGCCTGATTTACGAAGCGTTTCGATCAGAATTCTTGCTTCATTGAGCAAAAATCAGTATATTTTATTGTCCATATTTGGAATTTTGGCAAAAAGTTAAGCATCTTGAGCATCTGCAGCGAAAAAATAATCCGCAAAAATCTGTGTTTAACTTATATCTTGAATGAAGAACAAAACGTTCTGAATTTGACAAAAGGTTATTATGAAGATTGTCATTTTTAATGAAGACCTTCGTTCCGAAAT
>RPQV01000746.1 GCA_003818595.1 Calditrichota bacterium | reverse complement strand
TTGCTGCACTGTCAATCACCAGATCGAGTCTGGCCGAACTGTATCGAGTGTCAATTATGGTCCGGAAATGCCGGTGACTTGGTGCTGATTGGCCCGGGAAGAATAACCGTCGATGATTCGGTCTATGTCAATAATGAGCAATTTCTGATCATCAAGAAAAACCTCGACAGCAATGAAAAGCCCGCGGGTGAATGGAACGCCTATGATATAGAGGTGCGAGGCGATGCGATCAGCTGCAGTGTGAATGGGGTTCTTCAAAACAGCGGCACGGCTGCTGCTCTCAGTTCAGGACATATCGGCCTGCAGAGTGAAGGATCGCCGATTGAATTCAGGAATATCCTTTTAACGCCTTTGCCATAAAAAATGCCAAGCTGCCGAAAACGCAGCTTGGCATGGAGATTGTCTCAGAATTCCCAGCTGAATCCCAAGGACGGCAATATGCCGATACTGCTGGATGACTCGATGGTGTTGTCCCAAAAATTATAATTTGGACGCAGCGGAATCTCATAATTGTAAAGATTTTGTATGTCGAGATAGAGAATGAGCGTCCAGTACCTAAAATTAAAAGTTCTATCGACTCGGATATCCAGGTGATGACCTGGATCGAGTCGACTTGTGAGATATTCATCCGGCAGGTTTTCCACGGCTTGTGTATTTTGGGGATTTTCTCCTTTGATATACATAGGGGTATAGGGAATGCCGGTGAAATAACGGAACTTGGCTGAAAACTCCCATTTATTGTTGGGTTTGTAACCTCCCGAGAGATTGGTGATGACTCGTTGGTCATACTGGCCGGGATAGGTCAATCCGTTGTTGGCAACGAGTTCGGTCTTGTTCAGGGTGACGCTGAACAGCCCGTAAAAGGGAGTGTTGGAGAATTTTTTCTGCAGCAGAAACTCAACACCGTAAGAACGGCCGTGTCCGTTGGAAACCATGTCAAAATAGCCGAATGATTGAAAGTCTTCGCGTGCGCCGCCGAAATTGGTGCCGGTATTGGTGATGATGATATAATCGTTGACCCCGGGAATGGCGCCGGTGGGGAGATTGTCATATTTTTTATAATAGCTTTCTACTGACACCCGGGTATCATCCTTCAGCAAATAATCCCAACCAATGATTCCCATGGTATTGCGCAATGCTTTGAGTTTGGAGTTCGCTGGATTGGTCATCCAGACGTAGGATGGTGATTGGTAATAAATGCCTCCGCTTAGTTTGAAGCTGTGCTGCGGGTGAACCTGGTATTGTAAGGACAGCCGCGGAGAGGTATAGGTGGACTGATCGAGAAAATTATAATGGTCGAGCCGAACTCCGGCATTGACTTTGAGTTTTGCGGATGCCAGCCAATCCGCTTCAGCAAAAAGAGCCGACTTGGCGGCGGTATCGTCGCGGTCACTCGACTGCGGAACACCCAGAGCCCTGATGGGCGTTTTATTGCCGTTGCGGTCATAGATGGTGTCGGCAAAGGCCACCTGATTTTCAAACAAGAGCGTCTTTGCACTCAATCCGGTACGCAGGCCAATTTTTTTGGAAGCCACCCAATAGTGTTCAATTTTGGCGTTTATTTCCCGTTCTCTGGCATCGCTGCGAAAAAATTCGCGCAGATTGGGGTCTGCTTGTTTGAAACCGTATTTGAAGATATTGGTGCCGATTGTGGTTTCCAGATAGCCCCATCCCAACAGACGCCGATAATTAATTCCCGCCACCGCCTGGTATTGGTCATTACCTAAAATGCCGGCATTTTCGACGCGATTTTGATAGGTGCTCAAATCGCGGTCCACATCATTGATGGCACTCAGGCTGAGGATGAATAGTTTATCTTTCGGCGACAAATCGTAATGACCGATCAGGTTGAAATCAGTATACACCGGAACAAAGGCCAGTCCCGCGGCCTTAAAAATAAGATCAAGGTAGCTTTTGCGTGCTGAAAAAATGAGATTACCGCGGTTCCCCAAAGGTTGTTCAAAATCCACGCCGTATTGAGTAGCTGAAATCGTGAATTTGGGTTCGAAATTGTCGGTATGTTTTTCTTTCATGGTCAGCGCGAGAACAGACGACATCTTGTCGCCATAGCGGGCGCCGAATCCTCCAGTCGAAAATGTCACATCCTGGACAAAATCAAGATTCACAAAACTCAGGCTTCCCGAGCTGGTTCCTTGATTTCCAAAGTGATTGATGTTCGGCACTTCAATGCCGTTGATGGTGTACAAGTTCTCTGACGGGCCGCCGCCGCGGACGAGCAGATCGTTTCGTCCTCCGGTGTTGTTGACCGCGACTCCGGGGAGCGTCGAGACGGTGCGGACAACATCTTCAAAGCCTCCGGGGAAACGGCGGATTTCTTCGCGACTCAGCGCAATGACGCTGGGTTGAGCTTTGTCGGATTCCGAGAAATAGCCTGCGGTGACGACCACTTCTTCTCCCTCGAGTACACTCGGTTCGAGACTGGCATTCACGACTTCAGCGCTCGCTGTTTTGACGATGACGTCTGTTTTTATCAA
>RPQV01000745.1 GCA_003818595.1 Calditrichota bacterium | reverse complement strand
GGCGCCTATTTCGGCGATCGGGGTTTTGATATGTATGATATCCTCCCCGATTCAGTTTACTTTAAGCTCAAAGCTCCTGACGGCGTCGGCGCATCAGATCGTCTCCAGGTATGGCTCTACGATCCACGAAATTCAAACTGGGATAATGCAATCTACTATGAATTGAACGATCTCCAGATTCTGCAGGACAAACAATGGCACCAGTTCAGCGTCAGCTTGTGGGATTTTAAAGTAAACGTTGCCGAACCCGATTACACCAACATCATCGCCATCAGCATTGAACGTCCGATCGCCGATGAAAACAGCGAATTTCCGTTAATGTACATCGATCATGTCTGGATTGGACTGCCTGATATTGCGGCGGTCAAAGAGAAAACACAGGCAGCAAGCATGACCTGTTCTCTCGATCAAAATTATCCCAATCCATTTAATCCCATCACGACCATTACCTTCGAGCTCTCCATTCCGAGTACAACGATCCTGTCCATTTACAATATTGCCGGTGATCGGGTTGCTGAATGGAAGACCGATTATTTGCCAGCAGGTCGTCATAGTTATCAATGGAATGCGGAAGGATTCCCCAGCGGCGCCTATTTCTACCAAATTAAAAGCGGGGAATTTTTTCAAACCCATAAAATGTTGTTGGTGCGATAAGTACTTTTAATGCAGACTCATCTAACCATTTAACTTTTCACGGAAACAGCGATCATGAAATCGACCATCCTCTTTGTACTCTTTTTGTCAATTTATTCAGGGACAGCTCAGGAGATCGTCAACCTGTGGCCGGAGCAGCCTCCCTATTCCAAACCGAACACCGTCGAAGAATCAATCATCGAGTCGTGGGGTGTGCCCTGCGTCAAAAATGTGACCATTCCGACGCTCACCATCTATCGCGCGGTCGGCGCCAATTCAGGCCGTGCAATGATCATTGCTCCCGGCGGCGGTTATCAGGTCGAATCCTTTGTTGCCGAAGGACAACGGATTGCGGAATCATTGTCAGCACAAGGCATTGTCGCTGCCGTGTTGAAATATCGGCTTCCGCTGACTGAAATTTCTAACCAGCCCCATCTCCTACCCATCACCGATGCGCGCAGAGCCATATCGCTTTTCAAATCAATGGCCTCCGCTTATGGCGTCGATCCCTCCCGCGTGGGCATCATGGGATTTTCAGCAGGCGGGCACTTGGCTGCTTCGGTCAGCGTCATGGTTTCCGAAAATGGTGACGAAAATCCCGATTTCTCCGCATTGATTTATCCGGTGACCACCATAAGCGCAGACAACCGCAAATGGCTGGAGGAATGCCTCTTCCATCGCGTAATGACGGATGCTGAGGTGAGACAATTCTCTCTGGTGGATCGCATTTCATCTGCAACATCGCCGGCTTTTTTGCTCCACGCTTTTGATGACACGGTGACGCCGATTGACGAGTCACTATTGTATGCCAATGCATTGAGAGTACTCGGCAAGGATGTCGAAGCTCATTTCTTTCCCCGCGGCGGACATGGCTTCGGCCCGGGCAGAGCAGAAGACGGCACATCACAATGGTTGGGTTTATTGGCGAATTGGATCAAACGGCAGTAGGAACCAGCCATGCATGACCACCGTCAAAGATTCTGCCTTGGGATTTATTGTTCCGCTTTCTTTTGTGCGCTCCTCATGCTCAGCGTCGCTCTCTCAGCATCTGAACTTACCAAGATATCTCTCGATGAAAATTGGGTGATTCAAGTCGGTGACCATCCTGAATGGGCTCAATCGGATTGGGATGACAGTAATTGGCGGGAGATCCGCGTCGGCGTTCCCTGGGAACAATGTGGTTTTTCAGACTATAATGGATTCGCCTGGTATCGCGTCAAGTTCGTGGCCCCGAAAGAGTGGCAGGAACTTGTTCAACACGATTTTATCAGTTTATCCTTGGGAGTCATCGATGATGCGGATGTTTCTTACGTCAATGGCGCAATAATCGGCGCCACGGGATCCATGCCGCCGACATACCAATCAGCCTATTATATGCCTCGGAACTATCGGGTACCGACCAAACTGATTCGCTGGGGAGAATCCAATTTCCTCGCCGTGCGGGTGTATGACGGCGATGGAGATGGCGGAATCGTTAAAGGCCCGATTCACCTCCATTTGCCCGATTTCGAAGAATCAATGGACATTCGATTCCATCTCGATTCTGACAATGGAATTTTTTATCCGCCCAACTTGATGTCAATGACAATGGTCGTCAAAAATTTTGCCTCGACGGATTGTCCTTTGCAGATCATCGGCGAATGGACAGGCGATCGCGTTGATTCGGTTCAAATATTCGAAACACAATATTCCAGTGCAGTCGTTCATGCAGACAGCGAGGTTTCGCTCAAGTTTGTTTTTTCTCCGCCGTCGCCGGGATTTTATCATGCTGTCTTTAGCTTGAATGACCGGGTGAAAAAATCTGTTGTTTTGGGATTCGATCCGAAAAAAATGACAACGCCTCTGACTCGCCCCGCGGATTTT
>RPQV01000744.1 GCA_003818595.1 Calditrichota bacterium | reverse complement strand
ACTCTGGGTTCCCGGGAAGAACTTGGACGGCAGTACCCTGATTTTACCGAATGGATTATGAAATTATCCGCATGAGGAAGCTTCCTCCACTATTTCTGCATGATGGGTGAAGCGGGTGAAATTTAATATTTTGAAGAGGAATCATATGAGCCCCAACGTAGTTATTACGGTGCAGGCCACAGTTCACGCGCCGGTTGAGCGGGTGTGGAAATGTTGGACCAATCCTGCAGCCATTGTTCAATGGAATCATGCTTCTGAAGATTGGCATTCGACAAAGGCGGAGAATGATCTCCGTCCCGGCGGCCGTTTCAGCTGTAGAATGGAAGCAAAAGACGGGAGCATGGGATTCGATTTTTCCTGTATTTATGATGCCATCGTCGCTCAAGAGCGCATCCATTATACGCTCGACGACGGCAGAAAGGTGCAGATCGAATTTACGGCTGCAAAGGAGCATACTGTGGTGGTCGAGTCGTTCGAGGCGGAGAATACTAATCCGATCGAGTTGCAGCGCGACGGTTGGCAGGCGATATTGGATAATTTCAAGAAATTTGCTGAAATGGACAAATGAGCTAGTGTCCAGCAGATTGTTCCCTCATTACAAGGTTTCACTCGGCAGAGCGTTAAAGATGGCAGGGGGTATCAAAAGTATTTTACACTTTTGATCAGGGCAATTCCTGAGCGGGATTGCTCGCTTATCGTTCTGCAAACTCCTTTATCCGCATGTATTTATGAGGACGAAGCAAATTTTTGAGTTACGCGCGATAAAAGGAGTGCAGCCATGGCCAAACAGCCTATCGTTCGGGGGAAATTAATTCTATATTTATTCATCACTTTCTCGTCTCTGATATACAGCCAGAAAACACTGCCAGATTCCGTCACCACCCTTTCCGCATCCGCCGCGGTGATGATCGATTATCAGGGATTTCTC
The DNA here is from genome assembly GCA_003818595.1 of Calditrichota bacterium. Taxonomy (GTDB): domain Bacteria; phylum Zhuqueibacterota; class Zhuqueibacteria; order Residuimicrobiales; family Krinioviventaceae; genus Fontimicrobium. The sequence goes on along the minus strand of RPQV01000744.1, from coordinate 1,572 downwards.
AGTACGGCGCAGGGCCAACCCATCTCCGGCGCGGCGTCGATCTCATTCTCCCTCTGGGATGCGGGTGAAGGCGGAAATCTGCTGTGGCAGGAGACGCAGGCGTTGGATGTCCATCTCGGTTATTTTACCGCCCACCTCGGCACGGCGACGACTTTATCGCCGGCATTGTTCACCGGCGCCCATCGATGGTTGCAGGTTGCGGTCAACGGCGAGGTGCTCTCGCCGCGCAAGCATGTCAACAGTGTTCCGAGTGCTGTTTTTTCCGAGAATGCCGCAGCGCTGGCTGGAATTCCTGCAGCGGAATATTATACAAAAGGTCAGTCCGAGTCTTTTCAGAAAAACAAGATTGATGCCTCTTCTCTCGGCGGCGTCCCGGCGATGAGATATGTCACCTTTGCTCAGGGCGATGTCAAATATCTGATCAAAGGATCGCTCAACAGCGTTTCAAGCGACATGATCATCGACGGATCGATTCAGCGCAAAGATTTGGGTTTTGATCCTGGTTCCAGCAGCAGCGCCATCAGCAAAATTGTCGCGGACAGCGGATTGGAGGGCGGCGGCAGCAGCGGCGAGGTTCATCTCTCCTTAAATGCGGGTTATTTGAGCGGTCAGGTTTTTGACGCCCGATTCGTCAAACGCGGCGAAGCGAACGGGGTCAACGGCTCGATGGTCGTCGATGGTTCTCTCACTTCAGAGGATATCAAGGATGGCGGCATCCAGACACAGGACCTGGCGTTTACAGCCGGTACGATCAACCAGGTGGTCGCGGGCGACGGCTTGGCGGGTGGCGGAACAATAGGGGCGGTGACGCTCGCACTGAATGACAGCTACAAGAGCGGTACCGCGTATGACGCCCGCTTTGTCAAGCGGAATGATCTGAATGTGATCTCTTCCGCCATGATTCGTGATGGGGAAGTCACCTCGGCCGATATTCGCGACGGTTCCCTGCAGCCCCAGGATATGGCATTTTCCGCCGGTGATGTCACGGCCGTGGTTGCCGGAAACGGTTTGGAAGGCGGCGGTGTCTCTGGCGACTTGAGATTGGGACTGGATGCCAATTACGTCAGCGGTTCTGCTTATGATACACGATTCGTCAAGCGCAATGAACCCTCTTCGATCAACAGCGCCATGATCATCAATAACTCGATTCAGGCCGAAGATCTTGCCTTTCCTGCCGGGGATATCAGCAGCGTCATCACCTCATCGGGCATCACGGGCGGAGGGAGCAGCGGAGATCTGCACATTCAGTTGGAGAGTGCCTATTCCAGCGGTTCTGCCTACAATGCTGTTTTTGTCAATGAGAATCAAGTCGATGGGGTGACCAGTTCGATGATTCGCGATGGCGAGGTGCGGGGGACGGATATCGCAGGCAATGCCATTTCAGGAGCTCATCTGGAGAACGCATTCGCGGTGCAGCAGAATCAACCGGAGCGCGCGGTGTTCAGTGCTCTAAATCAATCCACTTCGCTGAATTCGCGAGGCGTTGAGGGACGCGGTTATGAAGGAGTCCGCGGCATCGGTACCTACACCGGAGTTTATGGTGAGGGAAGTCAATACGGCGTCTATGCGCGT
>RPQV01000743.1 GCA_003818595.1 Calditrichota bacterium | reverse complement strand
TGCACGAAGGGAAGCTCATGCGGCCATTCATCTATCACCTCACGCCGCACAATAATCCGGAGACTTTTGACCGCACCTTTATCGTTGATAGATCCAGAATTTATCCCATTCTTTTTTTTATCCAAGGTTTTGAATATCGCTGGCTCGGGTTGATTCCGTGTCGGCTGCACCTGTTCGGCGTAGGAGAAGGAACTCGGATTCATCTGTTGGGAACCGATTTGTTGGGTCGGGACTGTTTTTCTCGTGATGTTTGGGGGACGCAGATCTCTTTGACTGTGGGATTAATCGGGGTGGTCATCACCTTCATCCTGGGTTGCGTCATCGGCGGATTTTCCGGATATTATGGCGGCGCTGTGGATACCGCGGTGCAGCGTTTCATGGAGTTTGTGACCTGCATCCCCACAATTCCCATGTGGATGGCTTTGGGCGCCACCATTCCCGCTCAATGGGACAATTTAAAGGTCTATTTTGCCATTACGGTGATATTGGCGCTGCGCAGTTGGACCGGTTTGTCGCGACAGGTGCGGTCAAAATTGTTGCAATTGCGTGAGGAGGATTATGTCGTCGCCGCCCGCGTCGCAGGCACTTCCGATTGGAAAATTATCCTCACTCATTTGCTGCCGGGTTTTATGAGTTATCTGATCGTCAGTTTGACGTTGGAGATCCCCAATATGATACTGGGAGAAACCACGTTGAGTTTTCTCGGGTTGGGATTGCGGCCGCCGACCGTCAGTTGGGGCGTTCTTCTGCAGGACGCGCAGAATCTGGCGGCCGTATCCGCCTATCCGTGGCTCATGTTTCCCGCTGTGATGGTGATCCTTGCGGTGCTGGCGTTCAATTTTGTCGGTGATGGGCTGCGAGATGCGGCTGATCCCTACAAAGATTAAAGGAAGCATATGCCTGTTCAGAACAGTCTGATGGATATTAAAAATCTGCATATTCATTTTAATATGCGCCAGGGAGTGGTGCGGGCTGTGGACGGTGCGTCCTTTCAGATTGCGCCGGGCCAGATTATCGGACTGGTGGGGGAGAGCGGCTGTGGTAAAAGCGTGACCTCGCGCGCCCTGCTGCGCATCGAGGCGCCGGGGAAAATTATTGCCGGCGAAATTTTGTACCATAGCCAGGACAACAGCACGCAACAATTGAATCAACTCGACCCTTGCGGCGACACCATTCGTGCGCTTCGCGGCCGGGATATCGCCATGATTTTTCAGGAGCCCATGACTTCGTTCGGTCCGATGCATACCATTGGAGCGCAGGTTCGTGAAGCCATCCTCGTCCATCATCCGATGAGTAAAAAGGAGGCTTGGCATTTGGCGGTTGAGGCCTTGAAATGGGCGAGATTCCCGAATCCTGAAAACGTTGCCGGTCGATTTCCGCATCAGCTCAGTGGCGGCATGCGCCAGCGCGCCATGATCGCCATGGCTTTGAGCTGTCGACCACGGCTGCTGATTGCAGACGAACCGACGACGGCGTTGGATGTTTCGACAGAAGCTCAAATCCTCGATCTGTTGAGTGAGCGGCAGGAATCATTGGGGATGGCTATTCTCTACATCACCCACAACTTGGCGGTCATCTCCCAGATTGCACAAATCGTCATGGTCATGTACCTGGGGAAAATTGTCGAACAGGCAGTGACAGAGACACTTTTTAATGCGCCCAAACATCCCTACACGCGCGCTCTGTTGGAGTCCATTCCCCGTCTGGATCGAGAACCCGGCGCGAGACTTGCGGTCATCAAAGGCATGTTGCCCGATCCCTATAAACGGCCGACGGGATGTCCATTTCATCCCCGCTGTTCGATGATGATTCCGGAATTGTGCCCGATCGATGATCCGGCCATGACGGTGACGAGTGACGGCAGTCGAGTCGCCTGTCATCTTTATAAGAATTGAGTAAATCAGAAAATGATTCAGCATGGAGCCTCATAAAGCCATTCATGACTCGGCAAAATAACATCGTATTGAGAGTGATCGATCTTGCCAAAACCTACCCTTTGAAAGGCGGATTTTTCGAAACTGAAAAGGGAGAGGTGAGAGCTGTCGACGGCGTCAGCTTTGAGGTGCCGAATGGCGGGATTATGGGTCTGGTGGGTGAAAGCGGCAGCGGCAAGACCACAACTGGTCGAATGATCGCGCGGGTCCTGCAGCCGACCAGCGGAGAAATCTGGTATTCTGACGACGTCTCACACCAAATCGAACTCGTTCGATGCACGCGGACGCAGATGCGTCTTTTGCGCAGTCAGATCCAGATGATTTTTCAGGATCCCTACGGTTCGCTGGATCCGAGGATGACGATCTTGAGTATAGTGGGAGAACCCCTGCGGGCCAACCGCCTCGCCACGGGAAGCGAATATAAGGATCGAGTCGCGGAGAGTTTGGAAATGGTCGGATTGCGCTCGGAGTACATGAATCGTTACCCGCACGCTTTCAGCGGCGGGCAACGTCAGCGCATCGGCATTGCCAGAGCTCTGGTCAGCAGTCCCAGACTCTTGATCGCCGA
>RPQV01000742.1 GCA_003818595.1 Calditrichota bacterium | reverse complement strand
TGCGACCTCGTTGTCCAAGCTGAAAGCGCCATGGTATGAATCCGAGGCGCAGATCATGGCTATGCCGAACATGCGGCGTTCCATTTTGGTTTTGATGCGGGAGCTGCAGCAACGTCTGACGTCTCCTTATTATGAGTGGTTAATGTTCGGTCAGGTTCAATCCACGGACAAAAGGATTTTGAGTGTTAGGCCATCGGCACTCGACATATTTAGGTGAATGTCAAGAAAAAAATGTTGCATCTTTAAAATTCAATTGATATTTTACGCCGCAATTTAAGTTTGAATTGTTTTATGAAGCAAAAGAGGAAGAAATGGGCAAGTCATCCTTCATGGAAGAAGACGATTTCAATGATGATTCTTTGGATGCAGACGAACCTGAGGAAGAGTCCGAAGATTACGGCATGTTTGAGGAAGAGGAGCCGAATGGAGAGAGCCTCGACGAGGCAGTAGATGATGAGGATTGGGAAGACTCTGAAGAGGTCGAAGATACCGTCAAAGAAAAAGAATCTGAAGGCGACTGGGAAGAGGAATTTTGGGATGATGAGGAGTGGGAGGATGAGGATGAAGAGGAGGAGGAAGATGAAGATGACCTCGAAGACGATGAAGAATGGGAAGATCTCGAAGAGGACGACTGGTTGGATGGCACTCCTGAGTGGGAAGGAGACGATGAGTGGGAATAGTTCTTTCTCGTGAATTCTGATTCCTGATTCCTGATAATTCAGTTGTCTGCATTGGATCAAATAAAACGCAATTATCCTCAGGTGCCGCTGTTGGGCGTTGGGGTTGTTGTCATTCGTGATCAAGAGATTGTGCTCGTTAAACGGGGGCAGGCGCCCGCAAAGGGAGAATGGAGTCTGCCGGGCGGTCTGGTTGAATTAGGTGAAAAAGCGGCGGATGCGGCAGCGCGCGAAATTTCGGAAGAATGCCGCCTCGTCATCCGCGACATTTCATTATTGGATTATTTTGAATTTATTGATTGGAGTATTAAAGGCATCAAATATCATTTTGTCGTGCTGGAGTTCCGCGCATTATATGCAGGGGGAGAACTGGCCGCTGCTGATGACAGTATTGAAGCTCGATGGATTCATACAAAGGATATTGATGCCTTTCCGTGTAGTGTCCAAATCAAAAGCATTGTCAGAAAAGCATTTGGCCAATACTAATAAACAGGCATTTGAGGATGAACCGCGATTACAATTTATGGGATTCTGCGGATTCATTTTGATACGATAAGGAGGTTTTGAATGAAATATCAGTTGAAAGAAAGTAATGATATCACTGTTTTATGTTTGGAAGAGGAGCGGCTGGATACCAATGTGGCGCCCGATCTGAAGGCGCAACTGCTCATGCTCATCGACGCTCGGAAAAAAGTGCTGCTTAATCTCGAATCTGTTCAATATGCGGACAGTTCTGGTTTAGGCGCCATTCTTTTGGGTTATCGTCAGGCGCGCGATTTAGGCGCCCGCTTTGCTGTCTGCGGCATGCAGAAAAGAGTCTATTCATTGTTCTCCATCGCCCAGCTTGATTCGCGGATCACCATTTACAAGGATGAAAAAGAAAGTCTACAGCAAATGAAATAGGTCGTATTCGAGGCGATTAATACAAAAGGCACTGCAGAAATTCTGCAGTGCCTTTTTTTATGGGTGGAAATAAACGGTGCAAAACCGTGTCGAGGTCATTATAGATTAGGAACAGCCGCTCGTCTCGCCGCAATTTTGACATTTGTAACACGCACCATTGCGAACCATGATGCTGCCGCAGGTGGAGCAGGAGGGGGCATCCTGCTGCAGCTCAAAAGTGACCTTCATGTCCCGATTCATTTGTCGCTGCCGCTCAATTTTTTGCCGTTCGACATTGGTCATTTCAGGCGGTTCTTTCTCGTCTGACGCCTCACCTCGTTTGCCCAAATATTTCATTTCGAGCCAACGGAAGATATAATCAGTTATGGATTTGGCGATTCGTATCTGTGCATTATTGGTATATCCGTAAGGTTCAAATCGGGTATGAGCAAATTTGCGCACATACGTTTCCAAGGGCACGCCCGACTGGAGTCCAATGGATATAGAAGTCGCCAGGGCGTCCATGAGCCCTGAAACGGTGGATCCCTCTTTGGCCATGCGAATAAAGATTTCTCCGGGTGATCCGTCTTCATATTGACCGACCGTGAAATAACCTTCATGTCCGCCGATCTCGAATTTATGTGTGATGGCGATCCGTTCATCCGGCAGCCGTTTGCGGATACCGCGCGGACCTTGAGGGCTGGTATTGGCAGGCTCTTCTGTTTTTCTGGTTGACAGCGGCTGAGTCCTTTTCGATCCATCTCGATAAATGGCAATGGACTTTAATCCCAATTTCCATGCCTGCATATAGGTTTCAGCAATATCATCAGGGGTGGCTTCATTGGGCATGTTGACAGTTTTAGAGATTGCGCCTGAAAGGAAGGGTTGCACCGCCGCCATCATGCGCACGTGGCCCATGTGATGAATAAATCGGTCGCCGTTTTTG
>RPQV01000741.1 GCA_003818595.1 Calditrichota bacterium | reverse complement strand
TCTCGACGCAGTCGCTGTTTGAGTTCCGCGGCAGCGATGGTGCTCTCACATACCACATAAGCGACAATTCGATTTTCGCCGCCGAAATCTTGACGGGCTAAAACAACAACATCCTTCACTTCCGGTTGAGCGGCCAGTCCCGCCTCGATCTCGCCTAATTCGACGCGGAATCCGCGAACTTTGACCTGATGATCGATGCGTCCGAGGAATTCAATGTTCCCATCGGGACGATAGCGGGCTAAATCACCCGTGCGATAGAGACGCGCACCAACCTCATTGGTAAAGGGATTGGGTATGAATTTATCCGCAGTTTGATCGGCTCGATGGTGGTAACCGCGCGCTAATCCTACGCCGCCGATACACAATTCGCCGGGAACGCCCACGGCTACCGGCGACCAGCGCCAGTCTAAAATGTATAATTGAAAATTCTGCAGAGGCCTGCCGATGGGCGGCGCTTTTTCATCATCGACATTCGCCTCGTAATAGGACGCACAAACAGTGGTTTCCGTCGGACCATAGGCGTTGACATATTGACGATCGGCGCCCCAGCGTTTAACCAACTCTAATGAGCAGGCTTCGCCGGCGGTGACGATGGTTTGCAACTGCGGCAGATCATCGAACGGCATCACCGAGAGCACAGATGGTGGCAGGGTGACGATATTCACCTGTTGCGTCTTGAGCACGTCACGCAATCCCTGCCCAGAGGTTAGTTCCTCTTGATCGGCGTATACGAGACAGGCGCCATTGAGCAGCGCCATCACGGTTTCCCAGACCGAAGCATCAAAGCTGAGTGGGGCGAATTGCAGCACGCGACAGTTCGGGGTGACATGAAACGCCCGTCGTTGTGCGCGATGCAGATTGCACAATCCACGATGGGACAGTACAGTACCTTTTGGTCTTCCGGTAGAACCGGAGGTATAAATCACATAAGCCGCGTTATCGGCCGATATGGGCACGTGCAGATTCTCAACCGGTTTACCTGCAATCTTCGACCAATCGTCAATGAGTACAGTCGCAGCCTGGTGAATGGGCAAGTTTTCAGCGATCATTTTCTGAGTGATCAGGACCGAAATGCCGGAATCCTCCAGCATGAACGTCAACCGATCCCGAGGATAAGTCGGGTCGATGTTCAAAAACGCTGCTCCGCACTTCAGAATGGCCAGTGCCGCAACCGCGACATCGGCGCAGCGTCGCATGCTAATGCCGATGATCTGTTCGACATTCGCACCCTGTTTCTGCAGATGACGCGCCAGTTGATTGGCGCGTCGATTCAGCTCATCATAAGAATAACATTGATCATGAAAAACGACCGCAGGAGCATCAGGTTGCGTTGCCGCCCATTCTTCAAATAAAGCATGAACTGAATGATGATCCGGATAGGGTGTTGTTGTATGGTTCCATTCGATCAGCTGTCGTTGTTTTTCGTCGTCGGTCATCAACGGCAAATCGGCGACCCGTTGTCTGGGATTGCCAAGGGCGGCTTCCACCAGACGACGAAAATGATTCACCATTCTCTCGACCGTCGAGCGATCGAACAAATCGACATTGTATTCAAATGAACACAAGAGACCTTCATCCGTTTCCGCAGTGGTGACCGTCAGGTCATATTTGGCTGTCTTGCTTTCCGCACTCACGGGAGAAAGCGACACTCCCGGAAGCTGCAAGGTCTGCAAAGGCGTGTTCTGCAACATAAAGGCGACCTGAAATAGCGGCGAATGGCTGAGGTCTCGTTCCGGCTGCAGTGCTTCCACCAGCTGCTCGAATGGCACATCCTGGTGTGCATACGCATTGAGCGTTGTTTCGCGCACCTGGCGCAAATGGCCGGCAAAGTCAGGATTATCGCTCAAATCGACGGGTAGAACGAGAGTGTTGACAAAAAAACCAATGAGCGCCTCGGTCTCGAAAGTGGTTCGGTTGGCAATCGGGGTGCCGATGGCAAACCGCTGCTGGCCGGAATAACGAGCCATCAACGTTTGAAATACTGCCAGCAAAAACATGAATGGTGTGACTCCCTGCTTGCGGCAAAATTCCTGCACGGATTTCTGCAGAATCAGCGGGAAAACCGTCGTGACGCTGTCGCCGTTGAAGGTCTGCACCGGTGGTCGAGGACGATCAGTCGGCAGGTGAAGCACCGGCAGATCCTGCCCGAGCGTCTCCTTCCAAAAGCCAAGTTGCAGTTCGAGAACCTGTCCCTGCAACCACTGTCGTTGCCAGGCGGCAAAATCAGCATATTGGAGAGTCAGTTCAGGCAAGGGTGATCGTTCGTCAACCAGAAACGCTCGATAAAGGCTGACGAATTCTTTGATCAATATGCCCATTGACCACCCGTCGGACACGATGTGGTGCATATTGAAAATCAGGATGTGCTCTTTATCCGCTGCTTTGACCAGGTGGATGAGGAAAAGCGGACCCTTGGCCAAATCAAATGGCGTACGCGCGGCAATTTGTGCCAGATCGCGAATCGCCTGCTCGCGCCTATCCGCTTCAAGATGACCAAAATCAAATCGT
>RPQV01000740.1 GCA_003818595.1 Calditrichota bacterium | reverse complement strand
GTCAAATTTGCTTCAGGAAAGAGCACCACCCGGCTGCCGGATTCGGCGGCGCATTTGGCAAAGGCGAGTGTGCGCTGGAGATTAAAGGGCAGGGATTTGGCCCAGTGCATCTGCACGCATGAGACCTGCAGAGTTTTTATCATTGGTGTTGCCCTTTGCAATTCAGATCGATCGACACAGATTTCATCTCGTTGAATGCATGTGCGAAGAGTACAAGTTTGGATTTTTCCTATGCGAAGAGATTTCAGTCTCCTCTGATCCACATATTCAAATGATTTACAGGTTATCAGACTGGTATAAAGCTATATAATAAATATTCAACAATTATACAAGAAGTTTTGAACAACAAGAGTAACACCTCAGTTTCGGGTATAAATCAATTCGTCTAAAGACTGGAATGATTCACGCAAAGCCGCAAAGAACGCAAAGAGGCCTCGCACGGAGTCACGGAGACACAAAGAGCACGGAGGAACTCCTCGTCGTACACCCGACCCATTGACCACGTCTGCATCGAAATCTCTGATCAGGGTAGACGGCGAGGAGAAAGCATTCCATTAAAAAACCTGATGGTGTTGAAATATTGAACGCGTTAACTTGCGCCACTGTAAATGGATCATTTCCTTTGTGACTTGGCGTCTCAGTGCGAGGTCTTTACGAACTTTGTAAAGGTGAGGACATATATGTTACCCATAACTGAGGTATTACCAACAAGATCCCCCCCAAATTTTGTGAATACCGCTATACAAGACTAACGCAGCGCAGAGAGGAGAAATCTTGAGCACTACTCAAAAGATTTCCCGCTGACGCTTCAAAATGACATAAAAGGAAGCCGGTTTAAAATTATGAGACTATTGATCTTGCTCTGCGGCCTCTGCGCCTGCGTTAGTTTGGTACAGAACTATGCAATGGAAGTTGGATCTGATCACTCTGACGGACTCGATCGCTGACGGCTCACCTCTTTTCTGCAACGCACATGAAATGAGGGCTGGCGCCCAGCAGGCAGGCTTTTTGTTCAATTCGGGTAACGAGGTCAAGCAGGAACTCCCTGTCATCTTCTCGTCCCCACAATTCGTCCAGATTTTTCACAAAATAGCTGATTCCCTCAATCGCCACCGTGGCCGCCAATTCATCGTCCCGATGAATTGGCGGTGGTGAAAAAAAGCCGGATTGGATGTCGGATTACGATGCTGACCGTTTTGCAGATCGCGCAGTTGCGGTGTAGCCGTCTGCCTTGTTTTATCGTCTGCTCGTCTCCTGATCTTCTCCCCGACCATTAAAGCTCCTCACTGACTCGATAGGTACTTGTCTCTTCACCGTGTATCGGTTCTCTCCCTCATTAAAAATCAGCTTTCAGGAAACGGTATATCTCCTGATGAACCAGCGTGCAGGGTAGATTATGGTCTTTGACGAGGCATCCATTTTCCGCATTCATGAGCGAGAATTCTTTGAGGACGACGGGCTGATTCCCGCTGTTCTCGATGCGCAGAAACCAATGATCACCGCTGTTCTCCGCTGCAATATCGCTCAGGTCAAAGACGAAACCGGCATCAGCCGGCGCTTTTCCGCCGTCGAACGCCACATTCCCGCCGACGATGAGCGATACGCCGGCCGTGCCGACCGCATAGCCGAGACCATAGGGATCGAACACCAGCGGTGAATCGGCTGCCGCCGATTCACGCGTTTGGGCAGATCGTCCGAATTGAAATCTGATCTTGTCCCTTTCCGCGGCGGTCAGCACAATTTTTCCCAATACTTTTGGAGAATAGTCGCGGCGAATAAACATGCGATTGACCCGATTCTGAAAAATGGAAGAGCCGACCGCGCTGTAGGCCAGCCACATAAAGCCGTCGTTATGATTCGGCGCCGCGATTCCCTGGCTGTCGGCGATTTTCAGCGCTCCCTTTTCATCAGGCTGCACTTTGCCGTCCTTGTTCAGATCGATCCAGAGGTGATCATGATATCCCACCAGCGCGACTGTATGCTCCGGTCCATTCTTGCCCTCAGTGATGATGCTCTCGCCCGCAAAGGCATCATCCTCGCGCGTCGTCGGATCGTCGGCGAGAAGGGCGAACTTGGCGGCATAGGTTTCAGACTGAATGACGAGAATCTCGCCTTCGCTCAACAGGCGCTTGATCTCGCGAAAAAAATCGTCATCGCGTTCAAATGAATAATCGGCGCCGGGTGACTCACCGCGGCAGGTGAAAAATTGATAGCCGGCAATTCGGGAGGAGAGGGCGCGTTGCCAGACCGATGGATCGGTGCACCAGGGCAGATAGTTTTGGTCGTAGGGAAAATCGGACAGCGTCGCGCAACCGTGTTTGTGCACGAATTTATAGACATCATCGACGCGGATGTTGTAGGGGAAACTGCCCGCGTTATTGAGGATGTTGTAACCAAACTGGGGCGAAAAGGTATTGGTCGGATCTGCCGGCTGACGATTCTGTTGATTATGTAGAAACGTCATTTGATAATAGACAGCGGCAAACCAATCGCACGATCCAATCTGACCCTGATCCATGATCG
>RPQV01000739.1 GCA_003818595.1 Calditrichota bacterium | reverse complement strand
TCGAGATCACTCCATGATTTTTCACGCGTACGATACCAGAGTTGACCACCGTTCCAATAGACATTGGCGGAGACGATATCGCCGATGGCGCCGTCAGCGATTTTTTTGTACAAGGCGACATAATGATGCTGATGTCGGCGTTGGGTACCGCAGACGACGTTGAGGCCGAGGCTCTGCGCCTTTTTCGATGTTGCCATCACCAAACGGGCGCCGACCGGATCCACAGCCACCGGCTTTTCCATAAAGACATTCTTTTTCGCGTTGATGGCCGCTTCAAAGTGGAAGGGACGAAAATAGGGCGGAGTGGCCAGAATGACGTAATTGATCTCCTTGATCTCGAGCAGTTTTTGATAGGCATCAAGGCCGACGAAACAGTGATCATCGGCGATGTCGATATTTTTTTGCTTTTTGAGATTTTCCTTCAGGCTTTTGACGCGATCGGCAAACGCATCCGCCAGAGCGATGACCTTGAGATTGGTGCTGGAATTGAGAAAATCCATCACTGCGCCCGATCCGCGTCCGCCGCAGCCGATGACGCCCGCTCTAATCTCCTGACCATCCGGGGCTTTGTCCAACAATGTCGTCAATTTATACTCGACATCTTTGGCTCTTGCACTATATGCCATGGCCACTGCACCAGTCGCCGCGACGGCGCCGATGAATTGACGACGATTAAAACCAGAGCTGTTTTGGTTCATTTCTGATCTCCTTTTTATTAACTCGATGGTTATGTCGATCATATCATTTAGTATTCACAAACGACACGAAATCCTACATCTTTGACATCCGAGTACCACCAAACGCTCTTGGGCATTTGCGGATCGGTGACCAGCCAACGGATATGATCGGTTTGATCCCGATCAGCGCAGCGCAGCTGCGCAGCATCACTGACATACGAACCTCCGCGGACGACACGTTCCTCGCCCGATTCGGGACCGGTCGGATCAACCACGCCGGCCGTGTAGGCTGAATAGGCATCCACTGCATACCAATCCAAACAGAATTCGCGCACATTACCGAGCATGTTCAGCAAACCAAACGCGTTCGGACGAACAAAGTCCGGCGGTTGGGTTTTACTATTGCTGTTCAGCGAATACACCGCGTGCGAGTGAATGCCGGTCGTATCCGGACGCAGGAATTTTTTCATGAATCCGCGTGAAGAAAATGACTTGGGATCTCCCGGAAAAAAGAAAGCGGTGGAGGCGCCGGCGCGTGCGGCATATTCCCATTCGGCCTCGGTCGGCAGGCGGTATTTTTTGCCCGTGACCTTGGACAACCATTCGCAATAGACCATCGCGGTATGGTGCGTCATGGTAATGGCGGGACGGGATCCTCGTCCCCAATTCTGATCCGGAGGTTCGTAAGGCGGCGTCGGACCGGTAATTCCATCCACATCGGTCTCCTGGCTCATCGCCTGCGTATCGGTTCGACCCTCGCTCGCTGTCGCTGCATAAAAAGCCTCGTACTCGTCCCACGTCACTTCGATTTTCCCCATCCAGAAGGGACTGATCTGCACCTGCACCTGCGTACCTTCATCCGCTTCGCGGAAGGATTCATCGGCAGGACTACCCAGCAGAAATGAACCGCCGGGAACAGCCATCATGTCAAAACTGACTCCGGTGTTTGGGATAAATTCGGTGTAATTCTCAAAAGCAGTGACTACCGCGGGTGCTTTGTACACCACCGAGGAAACTTTCTGTTCCACCTTGTAGGTTTCTGCTTTTTGATCGTCATGAGAATAATGCCCGACGCGCAAATGGCAGTTCAGACAGTCAAGTTCTTTTTCCTTCTGTGTATAATATAAATGTGCATCCTGGCCTTTGGTGCTGAGACCAATGGGAAAAAGATTCTGATGACATTTCAAACACGATTCCTGGTAGGTGAAATGCACCGCGTGTTCCAGCGTTGATTTCTGCTCCCAGTCAATGGTTTCGATATCTTTGAAAAGCTTGCCGTAGATATCACGGGCGCCGGTGATGGCTTTTTCTGTATAGTAGCGGTAACTGGTCTTGGGAGGGAGGTGACATTCGACGCAATGAACATAGATGCCGGTGACATTGTCATAATGCGGCGACAGCTTCCAGGTTTGCGTCGAATGAGGATGAACATGACAAGATTCGCAGAACGCGTCGGTCGAGCTCTTTTGCGCTCCAATTTCAATGCCGACCAGCAGGAAAATGCCGATGATGATGCCGATTAACAGCGATAATCGTCCAGGCTTGCGCAGCAATCGTTTCGCCATTGGGAACCCATATTAATGAGAAAAGCAACCAAATGAATTTAACGTTGGAAAGGTGATAAAGATTGATCCGATCATGCCGTCATCTGTTTGACTGGGCGAGTCAATATAAATGTTTTAGCCAATGAATGCAAGCCAAAACCGAATATTCTCAATATTATTGGGCTCGACCGCTTGTAAAATAATGTCATTTTCGTCGAATGGGCAAAAAACTCAAGTTATTGTAAACACGATAAATAAGAAAGTTCAATAATTGCCGGGTGCGCCGGACGCAACAGAATTGGGAACTTTATGAGT
>RPQV01000738.1 GCA_003818595.1 Calditrichota bacterium | reverse complement strand
GCGAAGAACACTCCACTGAACAATCTTCCATTGACATTTGCCATTCTGCAGGGCAGCGGCAAAATCATCGGTGAGCCACACCAGACCACCAATTCGGCAGGTGAAGCGGCGATTTCATTTCAGCTGGGTGAGAAAAGCGGCCGTTGTGTGGTTAAAGTTTCCTCCGAACAGCTTTGGGGAACAGCGATGTTCACCCTATATGCGCAACCGGAAACGGCTGTGCGCATCCGCATCGCCGGCGGTAATCAACAGACGGGAATTGCCGGCCATCGTCTCAATCAGACAATACAAGTCCAGACGCTCGATCGCTTTAGTAATGGTGTGCCGGACGTCGCTGTCGCTTTTACTACTCAATCTGGTCATGGAATCATCTTTCCACAATCGGCGATGTTGACCGATTCAACCGGGGTGGTACAGGCCGAATGGACTCTGGGACTCGATAGCGGAGAGCAATTTGCTTTTGCGGAGAGCGAAGGATTGAGTCCGTCTCCTTTGATTTTCAAAGCCATTGCGCTCGCCAACCAGGCGCCGCAGCTTTTTCTGCCGGACAGCCTGAAAATCGCGGAAAATCATCAGCTAAAGTTGTCGATCACTGTCAGCGATGCAGAAAATGACAGCATTTTCATAACCGGGGTGAATCTGCCGGACGGATCTATGTTGGACCCGCAAAAAAAGATATTCAGCTGGACGCCTGATTATACTCAAGCCGGTCGGTACGCACCGGTTTTCTATGCCGTGGATTCCTACAATGCCCGTTCGCTTAAAGTCGTCCCCATCATTGTCAGCAACACCAATCGGCCGCCGATGATTCGCGAGGAGGATTCGCGCCCGCTTGAACATCAGCTGGGCAAGTTGCGTACACCGGCCACTCTGGATTTTTTTGTTGCGGCGACTGATTTGGATCATGATCCGCTCAAGTATCTTTGGAAAGTCAATAATCGTTTGATGACCACATCGCCGACATTTCGATTGCAGACGCAAACGATCCGTCCCGGGAAAACAACGGTTCAGGCGTTTGTTTATGACCAGGAAGATACCGCAAGGACAACCTGGGATGTGGAGATTGTCACGTCGGTTGAATTATCGGCTTTTTCCGCCCAGTTTATCGCGTTTCGAGGCGGGGTGATCACATGGTCGACGCGAAATGAGTGGAATCAGGTCGGATTTTATGTGGAGCGGTCAGAGAGAGAAGACGGCCGGTATGAAATGATCAGCCCGTTGATTTCGCCATCCCCCAGTCACACTTATGAATTTTGGGATCCGCAGGTCGAGGCCGGGAGCAGTTGTTTCTATCGTCTCGTTTCGGTGAGCAGCGACGGCGCCGTCGCTGCCCATGAGAGCGTTCGCCTGGATATCCCTCTGCCGTCGGCTTTTGTCCTGCACCAAAACTATCCCAATCCCTTCAATGCCGGAACGACACTGACTTTTGAACTGCCCCAGTCATCGTCAGTGCAGATCTGTATCTATGATCTTTTGGGACGTCGAGTCAAGGTTTTACAGGATGCCATGCTGCAGGCGGGCTATCATCGTCTGTTGTGGGACGGCTGCGATGAAACGGGATCCATGACAGCTTCGGGGATTTATTATGCGGTGGTGTCCAATGGTCCGGATCGAGTCATCTGCAAAATGATGCAGCTGCGTTGAGCCGGAATTTTCTTCCGATTTTCGATTGTTTTAGACTACAGAAATAAGGCTTGTTATGGAGGCCTTTCTGAGTTTGACTTTCGGCTGATGGATAAAGGGGAGTGCTTGATGACCGATCACCTGGTAATCAAGATGATGACGAGTGAATCACCGCATTGGCGATGCCTTCATCGCGGTCTGCTCCCGCTCGACGGTATCGATCAACGACCTGTTGATGACGACCTGCCATGGGGCCGCTATTATCACCGCAACCGAAAGTTGATCACAAAACTCACCCAAAGATACGGTTCCTGTGCCGTCCTTGCTCTCGATGATGATAAAATCATCGGCCACCTTCGTTTTTATCCGAGTGCGGTCTGGAACATGAAGGGAGCGGGATATCTCTGTCTCCAGCAGGATTTCCCCGGCGGACCGGGTGATGATTTTGCCGACCGCGATTTCCCGACGCGAGAACAACTGAATGAACAGACGCTGAAAGTCCATTGCCTGATGACCGGTTCTCCTGCGCAGGCTGAAAATCCCTATCAACGTCAGGGGATCGCTACGACCCTGGTGAAGACCCTGATTGGGTGGGCAAAGACCAATGATTGGCAGAGCATCGAAGCGGATTCTTTCGAAGACCTCCCCCTCATATACGAATCAACCGGCAATGCCGGACGAACCTTCTGGGAGAAATTAGGATTCAAGATAGCGGACAGATTTCCCCATCCTCAATTGTGTGACTATCCTGAATTTGCTGCCCAGTTGAAAGAGCAGGCCAAATCGGCCGGCGTCGATGTGAACAAGGCGTGTGACTCGATTCTCATGCGGCTGGAGCTCGCTGAGCGTTCCTAAATGCTTCATTGGTTGATAAATGAAGAGAGCTTTTTTACGGCGCCGACAGAACCAGCGCT
>RPQV01000737.1 GCA_003818595.1 Calditrichota bacterium | reverse complement strand
CAGCATATTGTCTTCATAAAAGGCAATCGTCTGAATCTGATCATCGACAGTCGCCCAAAGGTTTTTCCCATATCCTGACGGTTGAATGCGGAACAAAGCTGTGGTTGGAGATGATAGCGCCGGTTTTTCAGCAACTATCAACTGAGCGGCTATCGCCGGCTCTTCCCCCTCCGCCTCGTCAGTCATGTCCATTCCTGCCGCAGACGATTCTGCACCATCTGTACGGGGAATGGCTGCAGGAAAGATCGTTTGCCCTTGAACAGCCGCATATAAAACACCTTCGGGCGTTTCGATAATTTTTTGCACCTCTTCCATTTGCGGATCAAAAATGACAAACGGCTTTACCTCGTCGGTCAGCTGATAGATCAGACCTCGACTGCTTGATCCAAAAACCAACGAACCGTCCTGCCGCATGCACAACGTGCGGACATGGCTTTCTTCTCCAGCATAAATGACTTTAGCTTGCCCTTTTTTATCAATTTTGAGAATTCGCCCGCGATCCCCTCCCGTCGCTGCCAACAGGTTGCCTTTTCGGTCGAATTTCATATCCCAAATGTATTGATCAGCAGGATCACAAAAAATCTGTGCTCCTGACTGATTGATTTTATATATTTTGCCCATCGGCGATGTGGCAGCGTATACATTATCGGCGGCATCCACAGTGAGAGAAAACACCATGGGTTCATCCGACTTGAAAAACTCGAATTTCTCACCATTGATCAAACGAAATACCCGCCCCTGATTGCCTGCGCTGACATAAAGACCACCCTTGGAATCTGCCGCAATGGACCAAATGAACAGTTCGCTGCTTTCAAATAATAAAGTCCGAGTCGGCGCCGGTTTGAGAAATCCGTCCGAAGTAATAGCGATATTTTTTGCTTCACCTCCGGTAAAATCAGCTTTGGTATCATAACTGATCATTCGCGCGCCGGTAGCGCCTGCCAAACTGCTGAAACTCAGCAGCATTAAAAAGAATAATTTTTTCATATTCTACCCGAGTATACTCTTTGGAAAATCGATTCAGAACAATAGAATGGCTATTTATTCAGGGACTGAATTCTTGCCCGATTTGAAGGCTTGATGAGCAGCGTCAGACGCTGCGAGCCGAGGATAACTTGTTCTTGAGGAATGACTTCCTCCAACAAGGCGCAATCGCGCAACGGCGTGGTTATTCCGCGGCTGGTACGGGAATTCAACACATTGTAAATCGATGGTGGAATAGAATTCAATTCCTGTCCATTCACCATCAGACCATTGTCTATCTTCCGCAGTTGAATATAAACATTTTGAGTCGACCTTCGATCCGAGAGCAGTTGAAAAAGGTGATCAAAGTCTTGTGGAACAAATTTATTGCGATTCACCTGCATTTCATAATTACTCAATGAAGCGCCGGAGGCAACAATGAGCTGAAAACGACTGCCGTCCATTCCCTTGGGCACATCGATCTTTTTTTGCAGCGTGATGATTTGATCCTTTTGATCGTGCAGGGTAACTGTAACAGTGATCGATTCGCCGTTGTAGACAGATGATTTATCGACTGTCGCTGACTCGATTCGTGCGTAGCGTTCTCCAGGAAGGGTTTTTAACTTGAGCGCAATCGCTTTGATATCCGGACCGACAAAATCATGAACTTTGAGCGTTCCAAGCAGTTGCGTCACCAAATCGGCTGCATCGACGACGTCCGCACCAGGATTGAGGAATCCGAGGGATTGTCGCGATGTAAAAAGATCGTTTAGTTTTATGCTGCGGCCGTCATTGAGCGCGATTTCGCCCTGCAACAATGAAGAATTTTGCTCCCCGGCGAGTCGAGCCATCTGCATGGCTTGTATCAGCGCTGTACGAAGGAAAAACGGCAACAGATGATTGAATGCGGGGTCATTCGCCAACGAAAAGGAGTAATTTCTTGGGTCATGGAATGGCGAATCGATGGTCAGTGAAACAGGAATCATTTTGGGCATGCGCGACAGATCACCGAGAGCGCCGGAGATTCGGTCCTGGAGGAATGTGCCGGCGATGGTGGTTGCCGCACCCATTTTGCTCGATCCCATTAAGCTGGGCAGTGTGGCATATATTTGGGCGCCGGCCAGCGGCAGTTCAATCGCCCCTAAATTGAACAAGGAATGTCCGAAAGCCAACAGCTGCTGCTGATTGACGGCAGTGACGGTCCCAGTGGCTTCAATGCTCAAATCACCGGTTAAAAATAGAACCGAGATGGCTGAACCCGGGACAAAAACCGCTTTTTCAGAAGATCGTTCGCCATTGCCGGCGCCGATCATGGGCGAAAATCCCATATTCTGAAATACGCTTTGATTTTCTTTCACAATCTCGGACTGGAACCCGGAGAAGAGCAGCGGACTGGAAATTTTCTGAATATTGAATGACAATGCATCGCTCTGACGGTTTCCGCTCTGCAGCAGCTCAGTCCAAAAGTCGGCGTCAGAACCGACCAATACGGCGTTAACATAATGCGGCAAGAGCGACGATGACAGACCAACAGTATTGAAGCGCTTTTTTTCAAAATCGATGATATTGGTCATT
>RPQV01000736.1 GCA_003818595.1 Calditrichota bacterium | reverse complement strand
GGCGGTTAACTTGAGGAAGAAACTTCACCAGGCGGCTTGATATTAATTATCCCGAAAGAGTTTTGGCAAATACAAATTAGCTTGGGGCAAAATATAACCAAAATGATGCTTCTCCGCCACACGACCCAGCATTACCCGAGTTTCTTCAGGCGATGAAAGGGGAATCAGACCCGTCATTCTGACAATCGCCGGATCCAGCTGCGAGAGAAAAAAGATTTTGATCTTTTCTGCTTTTTCACGCAAAGATAATGCGGTATGACTGTTAATCTGATAGTTTTGAACGAGTTCCTTCCCCATATTTTCCGCATCTCCGTGTTGAAACGCCGGCAAAAATGTTGCTGATCCAATTCCTTCGCAACATTCAGCGGCTATAAACAAACATCCTTCCGGTTTGACGGCCTGACAGGCATGATGAATTGCTTTGTGAGCTTGAATCAAATTGACATCCGCCGGAAATCCGCCGGCGTCCGCGATGACAATATCCGCTTGCTCCTCAATAGGGAGACTGTAAAGCATTTCAACAACCGGCAGGAGGGAGCGGTGAACATCCTGGATCGGACCCGCCTGGCAGGCGACGATCTGATCGTGGGGTGAAAGAACGACCTGCAGTGAAAGCGCATGAGGTACAATCCGCAACACCTCCTGTAAATCACTGAACACAGGATTGTTCTCAATATGGCCTTCTTGGCACGAAACGTGAAATCTGCCGGTCAGCGGATCAATGGTTCGACAATGGTTTTGACGAATTGTCTCGTACCCGGCGACGCCGGGGAGCAGCATTTTAGCCCCCCCGCCAAATCCGGCAAAATAATGATACAGAATTCCTCCCACCGTAATCACCACGTCAGCCTGCTTTACCTTTTTGTTGAGCAGGATTTCAGTGCCATTCGACGATTGCCCAAAAGATTCCAATTGATCCACGGCTTTAGCGTCATGCTGATGAACGCGATAGCGGGCATATATGTCGGCGCCGACAAGTTCCTGAATGACGGACTGAGGCTGGAGGATATGACTGCCGTTGGCAATCAGAATTTCGATGGACGGAGAAAAGTGCTGCTCGAGTTTTTCCAAAAGATGGGTCAGGATGAATGCAAGATTGCACTTGCGCGTATGATCCGGAACAATCAGCAGGAGAGAGGCATTTTTAGCCCCTGCCAATTCCAGCCGGCTGATGAGTGTGATGACTCCCTCTTTCACCAATACGTCCTGTGATGGAAAAACAGGCACTGGTTTTTGCAGCTTTTGCCAGCGGGATACCTGCGGCAGAGCAATCTTCAAAGAGATATGACCATATTTCAAGTCGATGTCATTCAATCGTGTGTCCTTTTCCATATAAACGCAAAACTGAACAGCATTTAAAGCATTGGCGCCATCTGAAGCAAGAGCTAATTACAGCAACGCCATGATCTCTTCTCCGTGTCCTTCAGGCGTCACCTTGTGAAAGGCATATTCAATTTTTCCGTCCATGCCGATCACAAACGTCTTGCGAATGAGTCCCATATAAGATTTCCCATACATCTTTTTTTCTCCCCACGCCCCGTACGCTTCGGCGACCTGATGATCCTCGTCGGAGAGCAGAGGGAAGTTCAATCCGTATTTTTCGATGAACTTTTGGTGCGATTTCGAAGGATCGGCACTCACGCCCAATACGATGGCATCTTTGTGATTGATTGCCGGCATGTGGTCGCGAAATGAGCAGGCCTCTTTGGTGCAGCCGGGAGTATCGTCCTTGGGATAAAAGTACAATATGACCCGTTTTTTGCCGATGAATTGATCCAAGGAATAGGACTCCCCGCTGCTGGAGGTCAGCTTAAATCCCGGGGCGTTGTCTCCCGCCTGCAACTCCTTTTTATCGCTCATTTTTTTTCCTTTCGTGTGTAATCCAAAACATACAAAATAACTAGTGTGAAAAACAGGAGAGAGGCAATGAAAATTCCGAGAACAGTTGCGCTTATAGCGAGTTGCCGGAAAATGTGTGCCAAAAATTTAAACGCAGAGGCGCAGAGATCGCAGAGCATAGAATTTCACAAGTTATTGACAACCCGAAATATCCCTTTACGCATTAATTCAACATGAAAATTGATGATCAGTCCCAATCGCTTTTCCATTAACCTCAGATAGGTTAAAAGTTTTGGTTTGTCAATCGGAGATAATTGTTCTTTCGCTTTCGATGCACCTCTATCGCAGCGCCGATTATTTTTCCAGTAATTTGATTTTCATGCATAATACTTTCCCCCAAGTTCACATCTCATTTCCAACAATAATATTTTATAATAAAACTCTCATCTCTCCTCTCTGCGACCTCGGCGCTCTCTGCGCCTCTGCGTTAAAATCTGCATATGCAAAATAATGCACCAAATCTCGTACTCTCACCCGCTTTCAAACCCCTGCATATCACCAATCAATGCTGCAAATAATCGATACTTTCCCCAAAAACCTTCAGATCAATCCCCAAATCCTCGGCGAACGGCCTCGGATCGCAGATGTTCTCCATGGTCAACATCGTGAGACGGTCGGCATCGATGGGGGAGAAGGGGAAGATGCT
>RPQV01000735.1 GCA_003818595.1 Calditrichota bacterium | reverse complement strand
GCCGATGATGATGACATCTTTAAAAATCACCATGAAAGCTCATCCCTAAATAATCCCGGCTGGATGTTGAAGAACAATGGCGGCACGGCAGCATTTCTCATCATTTCGATCATTATTTCTGCGACCGGCAATCAGCTCAATTTATATTGACAGCAGGCAGAATATATTGCGACAGAATATCAAATAATGCCCACTCCTGGACTGTTGACATATCAGGATCGACCTGATGCTTGGCCGTCGTCACAACGATCAATTGAAGGTCAGGGAAAACCACTACAAATTGACCGCCATACCCATATCCCATGAAAAGGTCATAATCATTGATCTGCCCCAGCCACCATAAATATCCATAACTATAATTTTTCAGAGCGCCCCACTCATTAGGATGTGAACTGTGGCTCGTTGGCGAAAGCGTCAATTCGACCCAGGAGGAAGACAGTATCTGCCGTCCCCCCAGAAACCCCTTCTGCAGATAGAGATAACCCAACATCGCCATTTCGCGGGGGGTAAAATACATGGAATTGCCGCCAAAATAATTGCCCTGCGGATCTTTTTCCCAGGCATCGATATCGATGTTCATCGGTCGACATAAATATTCCGTGGCGAAATCAAATGCACTTTTACCGGCTTTACTGCTGAGGAGCACCGCCAGAAGATGCGTTTGAAAGGTATTGTAGTGTATTTTTTCGCCGTGATCACTGACCAACGGCGCGTTGATGGTTTTCTCAATCCAGTTTGACGAATGATAAAAATCCATATAGACGCCATAATTATCATCCGCCTCGCCCCTGATTCCCATGCGCATGGTCAACAAATGCCGAACCGTAATAGTTTGTTTGAGCGGATCCAAGTCTGCTGTCTGATACTCAGGGAATGAATCCAACATCTTCTCGTCCAAACTGGAAATGATCCCCATATCCACGGCAATTCCGGTCATAGCCGACAAAAAGCTTTTGGAAACAGACATGATATTGTGCGGTTTGTATTCATCAAAGCCGTTATAATATCTCTCGGCTACAAGAGTTCCATTGCGAATGACCACGATCCCGTCGACAAATCCCTTGGCTTCAGCACTGCTGAAAGCGGAAGACAGGAGTTGTCCGTTCATCCCCTGCGCTTCCGGAGAAGAGAATGGCCAGAGGTCATTGGGTTGCCCTTTATCGGCAAAATTTTTAGAACAACCCAGGAATGCCAATAACAAAAGAGCTGCATAGAGTAAACGTTTCATCTCATCCTCGTGGTTTGAATGCAACCGACGAATTCGATAAAAACCTCCTGTTTAAAATACAAACAAATGTTAATGATAACAAAACAAAATCAACGCATGATCGAGTAGTAAAAACCAATAGTGAGCTGAAGATGCGGCGTTTCCGATAAGCATTTCATTCTCATGTCGATTATCATTCACCACAAAAAGGCGCAGCTTTTCTTACCCAAAATCTCCTCATAAAAGACCAGTTTTGCCGCAGTGCCGGCAATGCCGTAACAAACATGCAGCGGTAGAAGATGCTCCTCTCGAGGATGACAGTAACGGGCAAAAGGTGCGCTCTCCCAATGCACCAAGCGGCTCTCCCGTTCCTGCTCGGAAAGATGGAGATCCGTGCATGTATCGATCAGCCACTTTTGAAAAGCGTCATTCTTCGAATCCTGCATTCCTCCTCTGGACATAAATGCCTGCATATTATGAAATGAAAATCCTGAACCCAATATCAGCACATTCTTTTGCCGTAGAGCAGAGAGAGCCTTGCCCACACGGATATGCGTCTCCGCTGCCAATCCCTGCACCAATGAAAGCTGCACACAGGGAATATGGGCATCGGGATACATAATTTTCAAGGGAACGAACAAACCATGATCAAAACCTCGCTCGGCGTCCAGCCGGGCGTCAAACTCATGCTCCTGCAGCAGTTGGAAGATGAGGTCAGCAAGAGCCGGATCGCCCGGCGCCGGGTACTGAATCTTATAGGCCTCATCAGGAAAACCGTAATAATCATAAAACAATGCGGGAGAACTTCCGCTGGTGATGGTTGTTCGACGGGCTTCCCAATGAGCGCTGACAACCAAAATGGCTGCCGGCGGCTCGAATTCCGAGGTGATCGATTGCAGGAATTGAACCATATGGGTATGATCCCTGTCACCCAGCAGAGGCATTGGGCCGCCGCCATGCGGGAAATAAAGAATTGAATTGGGCAAGGTGAGAACTCCTTTCAAAGGGCTGGATTATTTCAGCCGAAAGACGATCGCTCGGTCGATCGAATAATATTTTTGTTGGCTTTATTTTAAAGATTTAATATAATGAATCAGCACATTTCGACCAAATCAATCTTGAATCTTCTGACATGATGGATTGTTGCGATTATACTTTTCTTCAGGATCGCGTCCGCTTTACCAACCATGACTGATTGGAGCTGCTCATTGAATCGCCGCCTTTATCGTCCTTTATTAGTGAGTCTTTATATTATTACAGGCATCATCTATCTTTACTTTGTACAACGGGGTATGAATTATTACCTGACGCCATTGTTTGAGCGTCCACGCCATACTGACCATCT
>RPQV01000734.1 GCA_003818595.1 Calditrichota bacterium | reverse complement strand
TTTGCTTACGGCTATCTCTGTGAACCTCATCATAAACCTTACACCCCGAACAGCCGTCCTACGGTACTCTTGAATCTGCCAAAGGGATTGGAAGTGCCTCTTGACGGCACGATTAACCTTTCCGTGCAGGCATCGCCCGATGTCGAACGCGTCGAGTACTATTATCAATGGCATTTTTTGGGCGAAAGCATTGACCGCGACAATCAGTTTGCGTTCACATGGAATTTGAACAATTACCGCCTCAAACGCGGCAATTTGACCATCACCGTCAAAGCGTTTGATGCCGACGGTCAGGTAACTCGTCCGGATGACGGGGTGAGTTCAACAATTCGGCTCGTCGCAGCCGCTGCGGTGGATGATGCCGAAGGTCGAATTCCGCAGGAATTCAGGCTGGGTCAGAACTATCCCAATCCGTTCAATCCGATAACTCGAATTGATTATGACCTGCCCGTTCACAGTCAGGTTGACCTCGATGTCTATGATCTTTCCGGCCGTTGTGTCGCGGCGTTGGTGGACAGTCCGCATGCTCCCGGCCAATATACGGTCGCCTGGGATGCCGTGGAGGTTCCTTCCGGCGTCTATTTTTATCGCCTGAGCACCGAATCGTTTACTCATGGAATAAAGTGTGTGCTGCTCAAGTGAATCATGGGAAATCTTCTCCACATCTAGGCTTGGTTTTATAAGAGCCGATAGGGGACAGGCAACGCTCTCCAGCGCTGCGCGAGCCAACCGATTTCAGAGTATCCCCCAAAATTTAGAGAATCAAATCTTGTTTGACAGACCCCGGGGTTGCCGCCTATAACCGCTGCTTTTATCCCATGTCTGTGTTGGCGGCAACCCCGGGGTCTGGAAGAGAGCTGTCACTGCCGCCGTCTCAAGCGGAGGACAGCTCTTCTTGGTCTTTCTGTAAAATTTTTTGGGGTATCCTGAACCGATTTTCCTTGACTTTGTGATGAAAAGCGATTACGTTTAAAACGTTTTAAATCTTATGCGAATAACACTCAAAAATCTCGCCGAAAAGTCCGGTTTGTCTATCGGCGCCATAAGTCGCGCTCTACGCGATGATCCGCTCATTGCCAAGAAAACGCGGGAGAAAATTCGCGCTCTGGCAGAAGAGATGAATTACATCCCGGACAATCTGGGCCGTGGCCTGCAATCTCGCCATAGCCGGTTAATCGGACTCTTGATCTCGAACATCCATGACTCTTTCTATGCTCAGACGATTCAGGGAATCGGAGAAATGGCAGCCGCCCATGGTTATGGCATAGTCATCGGTATCACGGGGGATGATCCGCAGAAGGAAATCCATCAATTAAAGCTTTTCCTTGAAAAGCGGGTGGACGGCATCATTTTGTCGAATTATCAGCCGCAGACTGTAATTTACCTGGACGTTTTGCGGCGCCAACTGCCATTGGCGGTGTGTGACTTTGAAACTTTTTCTCCAGAGGTTCCCGACGTCATGGTGGATGATGTCGGGGCCATGCGCATGCTCACTGCCCATCTGCTCGGCCTGGGTCATGTTCGCTTGGCCTTTTGCTTTCTCATCAACTCTAATGCAAAGAAACGCTATGAAGCGGCCGCCTGCGAGGCACAGAAAACGGGCATTGCTCCTCCGATTTGTTGCAGCAACCAAAACGACCTTGAATCTGCGTTGCATTCTGACGCGTCCCCGACAGCCGTGCTGGGATATTCGGACTTTCATGCTGTACAAGTCAAACACGTGGCTGAAAGGCACGGTCTGATCGTGCCGACTCAACTGTCTATCACTGGATTCGATAACATGGATTTTGCTGCCTGGCCGGAATTTGCCCTCACCACCATTGATCAGCCGAAAATTGAATTGGGCTCCCGCGCAGTAGAATTGATATTTGAGCAGATCAACAGTAAAAAACAGATGATGCCCGTACGCTTTCCCCCAAGATTAGTGGTGCGAAACAGTACTGTTCCGCCTCAATCATCAAATCAAAATCAAAACCCCGTGAGAATTTGAAAATAGCTCATGAGATATCAAGAGGAAATTCATCCGCTGGAACGAGAACTGCGATTCACTCACCTTCATCGTTCTCTTGTACAGTCGCATCCTGTCAAACGTGAAATTGCCTGTCTGGCCGCACAGACTGAAATGATCTTTGCACCAATTCAAGCTACAGATTTATTCGCCGGTCGAATTCACCCTATGGCTGTGGGTATCGATCCGGAACGCGGTGGACTCACCGAGGCGGCGTACTTTTGCCAGTTCGACCGGTTGAACAGTATGGCAGCCGATGAAACCACACCTCCACAGACTCGAACGAACATCCATTTTCTCTTGGACTATTGGCGCCGCGAGGCAACTGTTTTTAAATGCCGCGACGCCTTTACTGATGACATGAAAAAAGGTCTGCCGAGCGATGATTATTACAGCGGTCGCGAGATCGCGTATCCGATGTACGGTTTGGGAGGCCCCTGTCTGGATTACACCAAACTGGTGAATTTGGGGATTCCAGGATTGCGGAAGGAGGTCTCTCAATGGAAAAGGATAAATAATAATGCTGCGCCGTACTTTTATGACTCATTG
>RPQV01000733.1 GCA_003818595.1 Calditrichota bacterium | reverse complement strand
TCGCCAAGGTCAGCTATGAATTAGGGCGTATTGATGAAATTGATGTCGAACGGTTCAGGCGACTGGTCAAAAGCATTTCCCCTTTTCTGTCTACGGAGGACGTACTTGGGGCAAAAGCGGCTGACGATTACTCTTCCGGCGATATTACATTCAAATCCTGGCGTTCTTTCGGAGGCGCTTATCTGCTCGATGGCGGCCGCTCCGCCTGGAGAGTGTTATTGAAAAGGATATCGAACAGAGCAATTGCCGGACTCCTATAAGCAGAGCCGTTTTTGCCATGACCGCCAAACGCTGCATGGCGTCGTCGAGCAGGCTTGCTGTCACTGAATGGGTTGAACGCGACGTATATATACCCGGTCTGCCGGTAATCGATATCCAAGTGCTTTACCGCACCATGGACCGACTCCTGGAGCAGCAGGAAAAGCTGGAGCAGGAAATCTACTGGGCTGAGTCGGATCTTCTCAATCAGGAAGTCGATATTCTGTTCTTTGATACACCTTCGACTTATTTCGAGAGCGAAGACAAAAACGATCTCAAAAAACGCGGTTATTCCAAAGAAAAACGAGGAAATCTGCCTCAGGTTGTGATCGGGCTTGCGGTCACTAGAGACAGCATACCGGTCAAGCACTGGATTTTCCTGGGCAACACAACCCACATGAACACCATCGAAAAGGTCAAATCCGATCTGGTCGGCTGGAGGCTCGGCCGCTGCATATTCGTACATGACGCCGGGATGACTTCCGAAGACAATCTGCAGTACCTTCAGCGTGCAGGCGGTCACTATATCGTCGGTCGAAAATTAAAGAGCGGCGAGCCCGGAGCTGAATCTGCACTGGCGCGTAAAGGTCCCTACACTGATATCAGAGAGCATCTTTCCGCCCGCGAAGTGACGCTTGGAAACGGAGAAAAGCGCAGAAGATTTGTTCTGGTCCGCAATGCCGCCGAAGAGCAGCGTCAATTGACGGCTCGCCGACAGATCATCACTGCCGTCGAAAAAAAGCTGGAGGAACTGAACAGCCGTAAAAGCCGTGCGCATACCAAGGCGGTCTGCGATCTGAAATCACATGCAGTATACGGAGAATATATCGAAAAGCTACGGGACGGACGACTGAAAATCGACAAAAAGAAAATAGATGAAGAGAGCAGGTACGACGATAAATCCCTCATTGAAACCGGCGACGATACTCCGTCCCTTGTCGATATCGTAAGAGGATACAAACAGCTGAATGATGTCGAACAGGCTTTCCGGACGCTTAAAACCACTTTGGAACTGCGCCCGACTTTTCACAGCAAAGACGACCGCATCCGCTGACACATCTTTCTCTGCTTTCTTGCACTGGTGATGGCGTGCAACGTCGCGTCCAAAACCGGAAAAGCATGGTCATTCGTGCGTGAAGAGATGAGCCGTCTGCAGCTGGGTGAATTTCTCATTGATCATAAACTGGTTTCTTATCTGACGGAATTGACGTCTTTTCAAAAAACAAAACTCGCATCGATGAATATTAAAGAACCTTTTTCAAGTGTAGAAATACAGTGAAGATTATTATATAGTAACACGTGCGCATCTGAAAAAGTGCGCCTAACTTATTGCAAAATAGGGTTTAATCCATATATTTTTACACTACCACTGTCGAAGACGGGTTGAGGTAAAAGAGCTGTTGGAAAAGACGGGGGAGAGCATTGTGGAGTGCATATTAAAGCGAGAGTAACACTTATATTAGTGCCGTTCATCAGGAAATATTTTTCCAACAAATTTAAGGATCACTCAAATGAATGGTATGGAGAAAATGAATAATTTTTAAAAATTTCTTGCATATAGAAAATAAATTTGTTAATATGCCCAGCATCGATCTTCTGACAGTGTATTTTACTTGCTGTTAAATTAGCCTTTTTATTCAATTTGATCCGGAATGTAAATAATCGATTTTCGGAATCACCTCATGGTGATTTTAACACTAGATGTGTACCCTTGGTACTACAAGGTATGTGATATTTTTAAAATTTCTGTTTAATTTATTTAATTATATGATTATGCAAACAACTCAGCTATTGATCGATGACGAGATTTTACACAAGCCGTCAGTAGTCGATCGAACAGCTGACCAAGATCAAAACGTCGGTTAAAGCGCCAGCAATATTCGCTCAAGTATTTTTGTAAATGTTTATCGCTCACGCCATGATGGGTGCCGCGATAAATTGCTTTCGCATTTGAAATCATGATGTGAGCCCATTTCAAGAGATCCGAGATGTTTGCTGAGCCGCAGACAACCACCGGCTTGTGTATGTAACCGTGTTTGACCAGCACTTTATAGGAACTGTAGGCATCCGTTCGAATCGTCGAATTCTCGGTCACATGTTCTTTGAATGCTTTTGCCACTTGCGCTCCAGCCATGTTTTCAACAGCCGTCATTGAGGCGTATTGTGGTTTTTCTTTTGGCGATAATTGCACGGCAACGATCACAGTCGTTTTTTTGCCGGCACCACGACCACGTTTGCCGGGTGCTCGTTGACCGCCGAAATAGGCATCATCGACCTCAACAAGATGTTTGAGCTGATAT
>RPQV01000732.1 GCA_003818595.1 Calditrichota bacterium | reverse complement strand
TTTCAAACAAATTTGCGCAGATTATACGCGCAATGACAATCCGTTACTGATCCCCGAAGCCCATCGCAATGATCATTCAATCGCTCAGGCGATGTACGCTCTGACTCAGCACAATGCCATGGGATTCTCGCCTTTTGGCATCGACGGCATTCATACCATCAGCACCCTGCAAACAGGGTACCGATTCCTGCAGAACATGATTCCCATTCTGGCTGATTTTCAGGGGACCGGCAAGATGATCGGTTTGTTGGAGGAGGATGCCGCAGAGGAATGGGTTGAATGGGGAGATTATCGCCTGCAGATCAACTATGCCATTTATCCCAAATTCGATCGTAAAGGATATGGTTTTATCATTCAGACGTCCGACACCGAATTTCTCATTGCCGGCGCCGGTTTTGAACTGCGGTTTCACCCTCAGGATCCTTCCCGAGATGTCCACATACTGCAGGTTGATGAAATGATTTGTCAGGAAGGGAAACTACAGCCGCGACGGCGTCTCAACGGTGATGAAACCGGCGCAAATTATCGTATCTTCATGCCGACGGTCATTGCGGCTGACTTGCAGCCTGCATTGCTCAAAGAATCCACGACGCATCCGCCTTTTCCGCCTCCCCCCGATGATTTTGTCATCCAGCGGGTGCGGGTCTATTGGCGGGAACGCTGACTATATTGACCAAAAACCAAATCCGGACACTCATCTGACGGAGGAAAATTAGAGCATGAAAAAAACCAATGGTTATGCTTTTGTCTTGTTATTGATCTTGTGGTCGACTGTCAATGCGGCTTCCCCCCTCTCTTTGCCGCGCATTTTTAGTTCCAACATGGTTCTTCAACGCGAAATGCTCATTCCCGTTTGGGGACAAGCTGAAGCGAATGCACCCGTTAAAATCAGTTTAGCCGGCCATGTCTGCACGACCATCGCGGGAGAACAGGGCGACTGGCAGGTTCGTTTGCCACAAATGCCGGCGGGTGGTCCGCACGAGTTGTCCGTTCAATCCGGCGACGCCGTCATCACATTCACCAATGTGATGGTGGGCGATGTATGGATCGCCTCGGGGCAATCCAACATGCAGTTTTCTGTGAGCGGTGTTTTGAACAGCGAAAATGAAATATCGGCGGCAGACTCGCCGTCTATACGTCTATTCACCGTTCCCCTCGCCGTCGCCGGTGTTCCGGAACAAGATTTGAGCGATGGAGAGTGGGTAGTGTGCTCACCGCAAACCGTTCCTGATTTTTCCGCCGTTGCCTATTTTTTCGGCCGCGACCTGCATCAGCATCTCAATGTGCCCATCGGCCTGATCAACACCTCGTGGGGCGGAACGCCGGCTGAGGCATGGACCAGCGCCGAAATGCTGAAAACCATGCCCTCTTTTCAACAGGCGGCAGAGAAGGTGCTGGTGGAACATCCGGACTATAAATTGCTGAATGCCACCCAGAAACCTCTCGACGACCTTTATAACAAATTGTTAAAAGAAGCGGATCAGGGGGTTAGGAGAAAGGTTCATCACCTGAAATTTGACGACAGTCAATGGAAAAAGATGTCCATTCCCGGATATTGGGAAAATAATGGGCTGCCCGGATTCGATGGTTTTGTTTGGTATCGAAAAATCATCCGCTTGCCCAAGGAAATCAAAGGCAAGCCTCTCGAACTGCATCTGGGCAAAGTCAGCCAGATCGATATCACCTATTTCAACGGTCAGGAGATCGGCCGCACCAGCAGCGAGCAAAAATATCGCTCATATCTGATTCCCGACAACTTGTCCAAGCCGGGTGAAAACATTATAGCCGTGCGCGTGACCAATCGCTGGGGAAACGGCGGCATATTCGGCGCCCCTGATTCGCTCTATATTGTCGATCGGACGAGTCGACGGCGAATCGTCGAGTTGGCCGGTGATTGGAGATTCGACGAGCAGAGTGAGCCGGCGTTGCCGCGCCGCATCGGCTATCAGAATTATCCGACGGCTCTGTTCAATGCCATGATCGCTCCCCTGATTCCCTATGGCATCAAAGGCGCGATATGGTATCAGGGAGAAGCAAATGCCGGACGCGCATTCGAATACCGAACTCTGCTTCCCAAAATGATTGAAGATTGGCGCGTACGCTGGGGACAAGGGTACTTTCCCTTTTTCATTGTCCAATTGGCCAATTTCACCGAGTCGTTGTCCGCGCCGGCAGAGAGTGACTGGGCGGAATTGCGCGAGGCGCAGCTAAAAACTCTTGTCTATCCCAACACCGGCATGGCGGTCACCATTGATATAGGTGAAGCAGACGATATTCATCCACGAAACAAACAGGATGTCGGCGGAAGACTCGCATTAGCCGCCCGCAAAACTGCCTATGGCGAAGAGCTCGTTTTTTCCGGTCCTCTCTTTCAATCGATGGAGACGGACGGCGGAAAGATCGTTCTCACTTTCACCCACGTCGGCAGCGGACTGATGCTGAAAGGAGATCGTCTCGAAGGATTTGCCATTGCCGGTCCTGATAAAAAATTTGTATGGGCGGACGCGGTTATTTCCGCTGACAAAATCATCGTCTCGAGTCCGCTTGTCGCTGGCCCG
>RPQV01000731.1 GCA_003818595.1 Calditrichota bacterium | reverse complement strand
TCAGAGACTGGGTGAACTGGACATGGCTCTCCGGCGATCATATCGTCGAGCAGCATGTGCATAACCTCGATGTCGCGCACTGGTTTTTCGGCAAAACGCCGGTCAAGGCGTTGGGATTCGGAAGCCGTCAGCGTCGCGTCACCGGCGATCAATTTGATAATTTCAGCATCGATTTTGTCTATGATGATGGTCGGCACATGCACAGCACCTGCCGTCAGATCAACGGCTGTACCAACAGCGTGTCCGAATATTTCAGCGGCACCAAGGGATTCTCCAATTCGTCGAGCGACAATTCAGCCAAAGAGACGAATCTGGTGGATAAAAACGGCAAAGTGATCTGGACCTATGCGGACGCTGTGAAAAGCGAAAAACTGCCGGCGGATCCGATCAGCCCCTATGTGCAGGAGCATGTGGATTTGATCTGGGCGATCCGCACCGGCAATCAGATCGTCGAGGCTGAAAACACGGCCATCTCCACCCTAACCGCGATCATGGGACGCATTTCCGCCTACACCGGCAAAGCGGTCACCTGGGAAGAGATGCTCAATAGCGACCTGAGGGTGGGACCCAAACCCGAGGAGCTCGCGTTTGCCAAAAAATACGAAATGGTGCTCAAGCCGCAGATTGCTGTCGCCGGCACCAGCAAAGAATAAAAAACATGCGAAAAGAGCCCTGCGATTATGCAGGGCTTTTTAATTCAAATCAATCATCATCCCAAGGAGGACAGTATGATTTGTCCAAGTTGTGGAATTGACAATGCTGACGACTCGCCACAATGTTCCAATTGCGGCTATAAATTTCGTTTCGGCTATGCCTTTGATGATCCAAAGCGGGTTACCTTTATCAATTGGTCAGGCAAACACAAGATGGCGCGAACGATATTCATCGGCATCATCATCATCATTTTTGCCTGGAGTATTTTTTTGTGGATAAAGTCTTTATAATACGGCAGCGGCAACTCGCGCCTCCTGACATCATTGTGCTGTTTTAAACACGTCACAAAGATAAAGCGACGCCTTCAACGCAAAAAATATGGGCATGATTCGTAGAATTTCGACCAGGTTGTTCGGCACAATTGGCTTCCTGCTTTCCTTTTTCTGTCTTTCATGGGCTCAAAATGATGAAAATGTTGTTTTGCATTTCGATGCGGATCGGGGTTTTTATGAAAATACTTTTGATCTGACCCTTTCGACAATGCCGCCGGATTTGATGATCAGGTACACCAAGGACGGCACGGATCCGACCACATCATCAACCGCCATGCAGGGAATATCTCCCATTACGATCCGTGTAGACCCCGCAAACACCACCGGCAGAGACCTGGCGCCGGGATTTTGTGTGCGGGCCGTTGCCATTCAGGCGGATACAGAGGCAACGAAAGTGAAAACGCATACCTATATTTTTGTTAACCGTGTCGTCGAATTGTCTTTGGACGGCATAAGACCGGGTCAGCGATGGCTGCGGCAAAATTTTGGCGTCGGTCAGAACATCAATTATGGTATGGATCCACAAGTTTGCCAAGACCCCTTGTATCGGGACAAGATTGTGGATGCTCTGCTGGATATTCCCACTTTTTCCATGGTCATGGATTTAAAGGATCTTTTCGATCCCGAGACAGGAATTTATGTCAATGCGTTGGAACACGGGGAGGAATGGGAACGTCCCTGCTCCATTGAATTGATTTATCCGGATGGGACGGATGGTTTTCAAATCAATTGTGGTGTACGGATCAGGGGTGGCTGGAGCCGAAATGATTCCAATCCCAAGCGCGCCTTTCGCTGGTTTTTTCGTCAAGAGTACGGTGAAGGCAAGCTTAAATATCCGCTGTTTGGGGACGAAGGTGTGGATGAATTCGATAATATCGATTTACGAACCAGCATGAATTATTCCTGGAGCTACGGCGCCGAAGATCCCAGCAAAAACACCATGAACCGTGATGTCTTTTCCCGCGACATGCAGCGAGATATGGGGCAGCCCTATACGCGAAGCCGTTATTATCATCTGTATATCAACGGAACCTATTGGGGATTGTATCAAACCGAGGAGCGTGCTGAAGCATCCTTTGCAGCATCCTATTTTGGCGGAAATAAGGAAGACTATGATGTGATCAAAGTCGACGCCGGCTATCAGGGAGCTTTTGACATTGAAGCAACTGACGGAACGCTGGACGCCTGGAAACGATTGTGGGATGCCTCGATGGCGGGCTTTGCAACGAATGATGCCTACTACAAAATACAGGGTCTGAATCCCGATGGTACTCGGAACCCTGATTATGAGGTTTTGCTGGACGTCGATAACCTCATCGACTTTATGTTGACTGTTTTCATAACGGGTGAGGCTGATGGACCGGTGTCCGGCTTTCGCGGCGATCAAGAGCCCAATAATTTTTATGCGATTTATAACCGGATTGGTGACCGGGGGTTCATTTTTTTCCGGCATGATGCCGAGCATACATTAGGCGCCCAGCCATGGGGTAATGATCGCACCGGACCGTTTCCCGGCGGTTCGATTTTCAAAGAATCGAATCCCCAATGGATTCATCAACAGCTCTGTGAAAATCCGCATTA
>RPQV01000730.1 GCA_003818595.1 Calditrichota bacterium | reverse complement strand
TCTTCCGAAGCGAGATTTGATTCACGTGCAGCTCTTCGCTATGAACCGCCTTGCCATCTGTACCGGCATTAAAGCAAAGTTCCAGCGGATAGATATTATCCGGGGATGAATTGCCGTTGCTTATCCGATAAAACAGCTGGCGCGTTTCATGCGGTGCAAATCGCAGACGTCGAGAGGGCCGAGTGATCTCGAGACCCTCCACCTGCACCTTCAATCGTCCGCTGACCGGGCGATTGAGCATATTGGTCAATTTAAGATGAAGCGTGGGGTGCTGACTCGGCGGCGCTGACAGATCAAAGGCAATCATCTCGAAAGGTTCATATCCGTGGATTTCTGCGCCACGCAGCGCCTCCAGCAGGTGTGCAAATGAGCCGGCCGAGCCGTCAGTGCGCAGAAAAAAGCCGCGATGGTCAAGCGGGATGGTGATCTTGCCGTTTTTCGCCGGCGCCGGATTGCCGTAGAAATCATAGAGCAAAAAACGACCATCATCCGATGTCAGCGTCAGCGAGGCTCCCAACAACACTTCAGGCTGATTCATCGCCCGTAAAAGTTCGCCGATTTTCCCGGCTTCCTTCTGCGGATCGAGTCGATCGAGTTCAAGCTGAAGCTGCTCTTTATGGTTTATTTCGGCGAGGCCGCGCACGGTACGGAAGAGCATATTGTCGGCGCCGAATTCTTCTCCCAAATCGCCGACCACCACCACGCAGCCGTCATCCGCCGAGGCAAGGCCATCAAAAACCATGATCCATGGCAGGCCGTTCGGGAACAGCAGCTCTTTAAAGCGGCGCTCGCCGATAAAGTGCTGCACGGCGCCCACCGACGCCGCCACCGGCCAGGCGTCGACGGTTTCGACTTGTTCCAGGCCCTGTTCGGTGCGCATCCTGCGACGATTGACCTGACAAATATTGCCGCCGTAAATGCCCATGGCGCGATCATATCCCGCCGCTTTATTGGCGGCCACCACGGCGGCGACGCGATCATCGGTATTGGCGACCCAACTTTCTGTATCCCAGATGCGCACCCGGCCCCGCTCCGATGATCGATATAGCCATTTTTTAATCGTCGCCCATGACTGCATGCCCTGATAATGAATGGAACAAAAATCATAAAGTTCGAGGAAATCGTCTGTGCCTTCGCTGAAGAATTTATCGAGGGCATTCGAGGTCGAGCTGCCGCCTCCGAGGAGGATCTCAACTTGCGCATCCTCGCTCGCGGCAACAATGGCTTCGCTCATTTTGACAAATATTTCGCGATAACGCAGCATGTCTGCGCCCCACCCGGAGATCGAAAGACCCTCCCATGGTTCATTCCACAGGGAAAAAGCATTGATGGGACCGCGAGGCCAACCGAAATCGCAGGCGATGCGGTAGCAGAATGATTTGAAATCGTCATCAAACTGCGGCAGCCAGGCCATGTCGCATTTGGTGTTCAGCATCACGCCGTGGTCATCCAAATGCGGCCGCGTCACGCCCATGGGATGAAGACGGCCATAGGGCTCGGGCGCGCTGATTTTCACCAGCACGGTGATATTGTTCTGCTGATAGCGAAGAAATCGTTTCCGCAATCTTTCGTACCACACTTCAAAGTCGGGATCCGTGGTCGGTTTATAATTCAGCTCGATGCGGATGGCGTGTGTCCCCAAGCGGCGCAGCAGTTCCGGTGAATTATCATCGAGACAAAAACTGGGGTATTGCAGCCGTTCGTCCGGCGCTGCAAAGGTGCGCACGCACGAGGTGATGAACCGTCTGCCGTATTGGCCACAATCCGCGACGATGCCGTAGGCGCCAAAGGTTTCCGGGATATGGGGTTGCAAACTCAGATTGGTGAAATCACCGGCTGCCAGTTCGATCGTGAACGGAACACGGCCGATGTCGGCTATTTTGAACATTTCCGGCGTCCAGATGTCGCCGGGCCGACCTCGAGTGCCATAGGCGAGGATGTCCAGCCATCCATCGATGTGGATCGATCGGGCAGCCGTGTTTTCGAACTGAAGGGTGAGCTGCACCTGTTCCTGCGGCCATAGAACATTGCCGGGGATGGAACTGGCGATCAAACTGGTATGAATGGTGCTGTCGGGAGGAGCTGATCCACATGAAAAAGTGTCGTTGAATTCGGGAATGGCATCGCCTGCGACCATTTGAGCGTTAATCGAGAAGGGGAGCAGGAGAAATAACAGCAGCAACTTTTTCATGTGGGTCTCCGATATTGACAGCGATTGAGGATTATTACTGAACTTCCAAGATTAAAATCAATTCCCCCTGAGCCGCGATCGCGATGCCGGGAAGCGTGAGTCCGACGTCACCGATCCGTGAGGGAGCAAGCTCTTCATATTTCCGCTCATCCGGATGATAAGCGGTGACGGTTAAGCCTTCGTGAGGTGCGGCGCATTCCGGCAAGCTTATATTGGTGATGATCGGGGTGGTTTGGTTGTTAAACAGACAGACAAAGCAGGCTTTGTCGCATTTTACCGCCAAACCTTCGACCTGGTCGGCGCTGACGGGGCTGAGTTCGAATGATCCATTGCCGGCCTTCAGCATCCGCTCGCTGATCTCCCGAACGGCCTGGAAATAG
>RPQV01000729.1 GCA_003818595.1 Calditrichota bacterium | reverse complement strand
TCATATCCTCCTCCAGAAGTGCCCCGCTGAAAAATTCCTGTTGATTGTCTTATGAATGTTCAGTGTATTCAGCGAGTTGATTTCGCAGAAACTGACGCGCACGATGAAGATTAGATTTAACCGCCGGAAGGCTCATGTCATTCAACTCTGAGATTTCCTTCAGCGACAACCCCTCCATATCTTTCAATATAAAAACACTTTTAAATTTCGGCGGGAGCATTTCAATGGCTTGTTCCATTTTCAACCTGAGTTCCTCATTTTCCAGCGCCCGCTGAGGATTGTTGCCGATATGCCGATTAAAAGCTTCCAGAGTGCTTTTTTTGATATTTGTTTCGGAAATATCCAGTCCGCTGAAATCCTTTTTCCGATCGCGAAGACGCATCAGCGCAAAATTGGCGGCAATTCGATAAATCCAAGTTGAAAGAGATGATTCGCCTTTAAATTGAGGGAGCGCCTGCAGAACTTTGAGAAACGTCTCCTGCATCACGCATTCCGCATCCTCTCTATTACCCACCAGACGCAGAGCCGTATTATAGACCAGACGTTCATTTTCATGAACAATGGCAGAAAGTGCTTTTTTATCCCCTTTTTTGGCCAGATCTACAAGTTCAATATCCGATATCTCGCGCTTGAAGTTGTTCATCCGATAATTCCAGATATCCTCGTTGATCAATTTTCATCAGTTTCGCCAATCCGGTAAAAGATATCGAAATCTGATCAGAAAAACAAGGAGTTTATCGGAACCAGAGGAATACCTCAGTCATGGGTAACAAATGCATCCGCACTTTCATGCAAATTCGCCAAGACCTCGCACTGAGTTCAGTGACTCCGTGCGAGGCCGATCCTGTAAATTCTTCTTTGCGGTGCTTTGCGTTTTTTGCGGCTTTGCGTGAATCATTTCTGTAGTCAGGCGAATTGATTTATACCCAAAACTGAGGTGTTACGAATCAGATCACCATGGCAAACCGCGTTCGCGCGAAGGGACGGCTAGCTTGGCCGGATTTCAAAACCCCAGGTGATGTCCACGGATTTTTTCAACATCGCAGACACCGAGCAATACTTGCTCATGGACAATTGAATCGCTTTCTGGACATTTTCCGCATTGATATCCTTGCCGGAAACGATATAATTCAAATGTATTTTGGTAAAAACAGCAGGATGATCAGCCGCTTTTTCAGCATCCAATTCAATCCTGCAGTCAACGACATTTTCCCGCATTTTTTTGAGAATAGAGACCACATCCATGAACGTGCAGCCGCCCAAAGCGATGAGCACCAACTCCATCGGCTTGTTGGCCGCCTCGGCGCCGCCGAACGATTTGGTGCTGTCCATCATCACCCAGTGATTCGACTCGGACTTGCCGGCAATCGACAGACCGTCAACCTGTTTAACCAGTGCCTTCATTATCAATCCAACCTATTTTCAAATATTCATTTTTTCGATGATCGTTTAGAGATTGAGCAGTTTTTTGATATCGTTTTCAAATACGGTTTTACCATTATATCCAATATACTTTTTATAAATATTGCCATTCTGATCAATGACAAAAGTCGTCGGAATGCCGTCGATCTCGCCGAATCGACTCATCACATCATCAGTCGCTATCGCATTCACATAATTGATATTATTGTCGACAACGAATTGCTGCACAGCCTGAAGACCATATCTGCCGAACGCTATACCGATCATCTCAAATCCTTTGGACTGGTATTGTCGCTGCAGTTCAATAAAATGGGGGATTTCCATGCGGCAAGGTGGACACCAGGTATCCCACATGTCGACGATCACCACTTTGCCTTTGAAATCTTCAAGGCTGATATTTTTGCCGTCGACAGTTTTTACACTAAAATTATATCGCTGGTTGTAAGCAGAGTCAACTTTAGGTTTACTGGTCTCCACCGATTTCTCCTTTTTTGAACAGCCAATGCCCATACCAACAGACATGGTGATTAAAACCGTCAGCAACCACCCTCTTTTTTTCATCAAACCTCCAAAAATCGATTTTTTCCCGTTTCGTCGAATATTTCATCGATCATTTGATCGACATGTTTTCGCATCACATTATTGACCATTGAGCTCAGACAGTTGATCTGCAGTTCAGCACAGAGCCGTTCTTTAAGCGCCACGGCGATCACACGGGTTCGACACGCCATGAGACGTTCGCGTATATCGCCACAATAGGTCAGGATTGTTTTTTCTGTGTTCGCATTCATCATATGTTATAGATGATTCGAAAGGTGAAAAGATTCATCCGCCTGCGATTGTTTCCGCCGGCCTTTAAAGAAATCGGATTAATTTTTGGCTGCATGATTTGGGATAATCATTCCCTCCCCGCAGATCATGTTGCTGTTTTCGATCTGCCCTCTCGATAACATTTCGCTCCCACGAAGCTTATGCTGTATTCCGCTTTGCATTTCCATATTCTTTAAGCATTTAAGCATGCAAAAATCAACCCCTATTTCCCTCTGCGCACCTCTGCGTCCCCCGCGCCTCTGCGTTCATCCCCACATCCGTTTAATCTGTGATTCTGACACTCCTCATCGTCTGAACCGCAGATTACGCTGATTAAAGG
>RPQV01000728.1 GCA_003818595.1 Calditrichota bacterium | reverse complement strand
GTCATCGACGACGACCATGTCCACCCCGATATTGTCCTGTTTCAGCGCATCAACGACCCGCTGAAATCGCGGAAACAGCTGCACTAGATTGTCCGCTTCATTCAAAGCGGGTACCACCAGGGTCAATTTTCGGTATTCAACCATGAATTTGATCTCAGTTCATAAATGACGATGTCAGGCTGTATTAAAGGGTGATTGCTGTTAAATTTTTGTATCACACAGCCATTCTTTTCCAGCCAGGTAAAAAAGGCGGCTCGATCCGCGACGATTTCGCCGTATCGTTGTCGACTATGTTTCCAATTGAATATCTGGCGGGTGTAACCATCAGCGATATAATACAGCTTTTCCTCCTGTTTGAGGAAATCAAAGAAATCAGGAACAATGGTCAACGATTTGGAGGTCAATTCCATCGGCCTGATTTGAAATCCTCGCTGCGCGACAGTGCCGATTTGACGGTCGAGCAATGGCGGGAATCCTTCGACGCAAATCACACTATTTGGTGGAATATTAGTTTGCACCCACAATCTCGCTGTGGTACGTGGATCGGTCTGTTTGAGGGCATCGAAATAGCGAAAAACGCGATATCCATTTGAAAGCGCAATCCCCAGCAGAAATGATAATAGGAAAATGCTGCTTATGGATTTGTTCTTCAGACGACTTGACAGGGCGAACAAGAGAATCATCGCCGCCAGAAGCAGAAAGGGCATGATGGGGATGATGTGACGATTGGCTTTGATCGACATTCGCTCAAACAATAAATACATGGGAATGATGTAGGACAGCAGCAAAAGATCACTCTTGCGCCTGCGCAGGAGCAGCAGCAACAATCCTCCTGCGCCAAGCAGAGTCAAAATCACTCCGAAAGTGGCGGGCAAAGAGTTGGGGTAAAAAACTCCGAAACCAGGCGACTGATCGCCGGTCCAGTAGGAGAGCAGACCGCCACCGCTGCCGATTTTGCCGACTCGTTCGAACTGATGTGTACCGACAATCCCTCCCCATGTTTCGCGAAAATCCAGCCAGATGAGCGGACAGGCAAGACAAAAGGCGACCAATGAAGTGAAAAGGAGCAGGATCAGTTGACGATTGAATATCTGTTTCAGCCACTCGGAAAAACGAAAACGGGAAAAATGAGCCCAGGCAATTGGGAAGGCGAGAAAAATCATATTGAATTTAACCGCGACGGCGACAGCGAACGTCACAGCGGCGCCGATATAATCACTCGTCTTTCCCTCCTGCAGCATGCGCACAGCAAAATAAAAACAAATCATGCCCCAGAACATTGCCGGAATATCAACTGTACCATAATGAGAATTCTGTACCAAGACAAAATTCACTGTGGTCAGTAGAGCCGTGGACAAGGCGATCTCCCGAGAATAGAGCTTTCGGGCAATAGTGTAAATGACAAGGACAGAGAAGATGCCGATCATGGCGACCAGCAGTCGACTGACGAGAAAAAACTGAAAAGGATCCGTCTCATAGGCCATTCGAACAGCCGCCAGGGCAGCGAAATGACCGGTCAACAGACTGATGACGATATAAAGCCCCATGACACCGGCGAGCATGTAGGTGAAAAACGGAGGATAAACCTGGATACCGAAAAAAGCCTCTTTGTCGGAAAATTTAGTCTCCAATAATCGTCCAGCCTGGATGACAAGCTTGATTTCATCCGGATGGAGCAGATCCGGTTTACCGAATTGAATGCCGTACAGTCGCAGTGAAGCCGCGACGATGAGAATGATCAACAGCCAAATCAAGTCAGGATGTCGAGAATGGTCTGTCATTTTAACCGCGCCACCTGATTAAAGAGCTCTTCATATTGTCGGGTTATCTTTTCCCAGCTATATTTCTCACGCACCCGTTTGCCGACGATCGCGCGCAAATTTTCTACCAAAGAAGGCTGGTCGATCAACATCTGCATCTTGGCGGTCAAATCCGCATCATCAACGGGTGAAAAATAAATGCCGGCGTTGCCGAGGACCTCGCGGTGCTCGGGGACATCATTTGCCAAAATGCAATTGCCAAAGCCCATACCCTCCACCAGCGCCGGATGCGTCCCTCCCACTTCAGTCGCCTGAATATAGAGATACGCATGACTTTGCAGCTCGCGATAGCCTTGGCCGAAAACATAACCGGTGAAAATGATGCGTGGGTCGCGGGTCTGCTTAAGCGCAGCAATGTACTCCCTGCTGTAAGGAGCGTCACCCACCATCACCAGTTTTTTATCGCTTTTGACCTGCTCGAACGCCTTGATGACGCGATGGGCGTTATTTTCCGGCTCCATTCGGCTCACATAGAGAATATAATCGCGCGGCTGCAACTGAAAGGTGCTCAACACTTGCCGGCTTTCCACGCCCTTTTCAGGCGCGCCGTAGGGAATGAAGGTTGACGATTTTCCGAACTTTTTCATATAATATCTCTGGACGTCCAATGCATCGGTCACAATTGCATTAGGCAATAAGGTTGCCAGAAATTCAGATATTTTATAAAAAGTTTTTCCTGCCCAGTTCCATTTTTGTCGCTTCCATTCCAGTCCGTCGACATTGAGCACAACCGGCTTGCCCCACAATCGGGG
>RPQV01000727.1 GCA_003818595.1 Calditrichota bacterium | reverse complement strand
CGAAGAGGTGCCCTTGGAGATATCAATGGAATCGATCCAATAACCAGGAATGTATTCCAGCCCAAAGGGGCTGATCAAACCGCGCATCAGCGGATTTTTTTCAATGAGGATTTGCGAGTAAAAACCAGCGAGTCCCAGCATTTTAATGCGTTTGGCGCCGCTGACGGCGTCGGTCTGTTCGACATCTACCGAGGTGGTGTTTTCAAAGCTTTCGGCCAGATTGCAGCAGGCCAGCGTCTGCAGTCCACGCTGGGTGATGCTATGGGTGTTGACGATGGCATGCTGTTGATGAATGGTGAATGGTTTATCCGCTTCGACCGATACTTCGTCGAGCGTGCGCAGTGTTTTCAAATAGATGGTCAAAAATGAAGACGAGTTGACCACCAGAGTGTCGTTTTCGTAACCGATATAGCGGATGACGAGTCTGTTCTTTTCTGCGGCGAACGGGATTTGAAAATGACCTTCGTTATCGCTGGTTGTGCCGATCGCTGTACCTGCCCAATAGATGTTCGCCGCAGCCAGCGGTACAGTGTCCTGATCGGCCTCATGAAAGTGCAGGCCATAGACGGCGCCGGACACAGAAAAGGACTGCTGATCCTGGGCAAATGCCGGGAACATGCAGGCGCATATCATCAAGATGAATAAAATGTATTTCATAGCAACCTCTCTCAATAAGCAGACGGTAAAATGGTGATCGCAAGATGATGCCTGAGGTGACGATTTGGCATCATTCTTTATCAATGGCGCCGGAAAATAATGACGCCGTCTGCCAGAGGATCAAATCAGCAGGGGGAGATTGAAATGAAAAGAGGGATGGGGAGAATGGGCGTAACTTGCGCCGTAATTTGGCGAGTCCGTGGAG
Organism: Calditrichota bacterium; assembly: GCA_003818595.1. Lineage (GTDB taxonomy): Bacteria > Zhuqueibacterota > Zhuqueibacteria > Residuimicrobiales > Krinioviventaceae > Fontimicrobium. Next base: position 1,712 of record RPQV01000727.1, on the reverse strand, counting down.
AACACCAGCATTTGAAACGGCAACGACGCTGTTTGCGCCTGCTGGTCGGCGACAGGTTTGGTGGTTGATTCATCGATCTGATGATAGCTGTTGACGGTTTCGCAGCAGTTCTTTGCGGAAATGGTAACTGCCTGAGGAGGTGTTTTCGGAGCAGCGTTCAACGGATGATCATTTTCACCGCAGCACGAATCACTCTCCTGCGCGGCAGCATCCGATGAACAGGCCATCGCGTTTACTGAAGCGTCGCAACAACAGGCTTCCGCGCTTGCTTCGGCGGGATGGTGCATCAGACTGCAATAATGCTCGACGCCGACATATCCGACGGATGAAACCAGATAAAAGAGGCACAAGAGTATGTTCAAAAGTCTTTTCATCATCAACGAATATTCATGAATTCCATCAAAGGACTTCTTGCCTGCATTTTCCAATTGCCAACAGGCATCTAATATAGGAGTTATAAAACAAATAATGAATCAAAATTGTTCCCCCCAAAAATCATTTCATGTTGGAAAACAAGAGTTCACGCAAAGACGCAAAGAACGCAAAGAAGAATTGACAGGATCGGCAAAGAGGTATTGACAGGAAGGCCTCGCACGGAGACGCAGAGACACAAAGAAACACAGAGGAACTCCTCTGTGTCTCGTGCGAGGTCTTTCTTTGCCTACACATCGCAGATTTTGATCGCCTGGGCCAGCGATGTCAACGGATCGCCTTTCGGCACGAATTCCTGGCCGACAAAACCGGTATATCCCGTGGCAACAATCGCCTTCATGATTGCCGGATAGTACAATTCCTGCGTGTCATCGATTTCATTTCTTCCGGGAACGCCGCCGGTGTGGTAATGGCCGATGTATTGATGATAATCCTGGATGGTGCGGATGATATCGCCTTCCATGATTTGAGCGTGATAAATGTCATAGAGAATTTTCAGCCGTTCCGAGCCGACCTGTCTGCAGACCTCGGCGCCCCAATTGATGTTGTCAAACATATAGTCTTTATGGTTGATTTTGCTGTTGAGGTACTCGATGTGAATGGTGACGCCCTTTTTTTCAGCGTAACCGACGATCTTTTTGAATCCGATGACGGCGTTTTTAATGCCGACGTCGTCAGGCATTCCCTCACGATTGCCTGGAAAACTGATGGTGCCGCGGCAATTGTTTTCAGCCGCCGCGTCGATTGCGGTGCGCAGTTTTTCAATGCATTCATCGTGGTTTTCGAGACGATTCATTCCTTTAGTGAGCGAGTGTGAGGAGACGATCGCGCAGGTGAGTCCATAGGATTTCAGTATCGGCAGTTCCGCCGGCGATAATAATTCTATGGATTCGATGCCCATGCGGGAAACGGCGGAGCAAAGTTCTTCATAGGAAAGGGCTTTTTCTCCGCTGGTGTAGCACCATTTGCTGACCGAATGATGAATGCGGCCGTTGACGGCCACGCGTTGGATCGAGTTCACAGGCGTCGATTGTGAGTCCAGACGCGCAGCGGACAACATCGTGGCTGCGGCGATGCCCTGCAGGGCAGAACGACGGCTGATGCCGTCCCTTTGTCCGGAGCTGGGATGAGAATGTAAATTATGCATAGTGTTTGTTCCTCTTATAATTTCAATCATTTGGGTCGACGATCATTAATTACCCAGATTCTGTGTTAACTGTCAATTGAACAGGTATAGCTTCACCTAATTGGTGAATTGTATAAAGGCCGAAACAAACTTG
>RPQV01000726.1 GCA_003818595.1 Calditrichota bacterium | reverse complement strand
GTACCCGACGAATTCGCCGCTCTGGGGCAACAATACTGTTACATTCAGACGCTGAATCCTTCGCCGGGTGTCCCGCAGCTCACGAAAATCCGCGCCGCTTTTCACAACCTGCTGCCGATCAGAATGGGCGACAGTGCAGAAGTCTATGTGCCCAAAGTCATCCACTTCCTGAGCTCGCAGATGATGCATTTTCTGATCACCGAGCTTTTTGAGATGTTTATTCTCGGCCAAGGCAGCGAGAGCGGACTCACGGCACCGACCATTCGCCCATTCTGCAGCGCCGTTCCCGCTCCTCCGTTGTTGCGTTGGGAATTGGAGAATTTCGAGATCATTTCTGTGGAAATTCTGACGACTGACCAGAGCGATGGCGACAATGTGATCTATCGTCAGGAACAGGACTTGAACGATCGTCTGGATTGCGCAACCGCGGCGCCGGCATTAGAGCCGGGCAAATGGTATAATTGGACGATCCTGTTCAATCAGAATTCAATGCCCCATTGCAGAAATGGCTTGTTTAAATTGATGAGCCGGAGCGAGGTCGATGAATACAGGGGCAAACTGCATCGACTGGATCAGAACCAAGCTCTTTCGGAAAAAACGCGGCAGTTGCTGCGGATGGGTATTGATTATGAATTTCAGCGATTCGACCAGATCATCGAGGACGCTCAAGCCGGCTACTCCAAATTTGAGAATGAGCCGGAAGAGATACCTTTCCTGCTGTTGCTGAGGGAAACCTATTGCAGGATGGAAGAGATGTTCCGCAAGGTGCAACTGGTTGATGAAAAGGATGAGGTGATCAAACGGATCGTCGGCATCGAACAAAAAATAAATCTTCTCCTTGGGTTGACAAAAAAGGAGGAAACCGGGAATGACGGCATGTGAACCCATCTTAAAACGTTCTATACTGCTGTTTACAGTCTGTTGGCTGCTGCTTTTTCAGCTTTTCGATTCTCATCTGCCGGCACAATCCGACAATGATCCCCACCAGGCGACAGCTGCGACACTCTCCCTGATCCACAATGGGAACACCGATTTGTCTTCATTAGGGATGGTAGTCGGTGCAGCGTTTGACCAGGAATCAGGACGCCTTGCTCTGATCGGGAATGGCGAACATCTTGAGTGCTCGCCGACATGGCAGCAATTCGCCGTGGCTTTGCGTTATGCCTTCCGCGACAGCGCCTACAACAATTTTTTGTCGATCGATCCGCTGCCGGACAATCCCACTTCGCCCTACATGACGATTCGCATGAATCAGGATGTCAGAGATACCGAATTCGGCTGGGTGATGTTCGAAGCCGATCGAAAATTAAAGTGTCTGAGCATGGGCGAGGACAATTATTTTGGGATCACTGATCAAAGCAGAATCCCGGGCTTTGCCAATATCCCGGAGATGACACTGCAGAAAGGCGATGTCAAAGATCAGAACGAATTGTGGAGCCGATTCTGGTTCTATCCCACTGAATGTGCGGTCGATACCAGTCGCGAGGCTCTTTTCATTCGCCGCGCCCAGATCCGCATCAAAACACAAACCATGAAATGGGAAAAGGGTAAACTGGTAACCGCAGAAGGAATGGTGGATGAAACCTCGGAAAAGTTCGCCGCCTCGGTCAATGAACATTTTGAACAACTCGCTGATGAGACGCCTGTTTTTCGTCATCTGGAGCAGCTGCTGCGCCTGCTGCTGGTCGGTGATTGGATCAGGAACCAAAATTTTCCCGTCAATCTCGAATGGATTCATGCCTGCGCGAGCACTCCCTTTCGCATGCCGCGCCTGACGCCGGCGATCACGGTGACCAACGAACGGAGAATTACCGACGATAAAGGCATAACCATTCAGACCTGGCAGATTTACGGCGGCGTCGATCTCGATTATACGCCGGTTATGACGGAACTTCCGTCCGCCCGAACTCCCTGGCAGCCTCCTCAGACCGCCCTCAAAACAGAGATGGAATGCTCCCAATTCACCTACGACGGTCAATCCTACACCGCCGCCTCTTTTTCACCGCTGCTGTTCAAAACAGTAAATCCCGCCGTCACCGAAATGGCGCAGTTGACATTGCCGAATGGAAAACCATTCACCATTTCAAAACGAAAAACGGAAACGCCGAATCCTCATTTGCAAATTTCTCAAGAGAGTCAAATGGCGCTGCCGCTTCTGCCCTCTTTTTATCCTCAGGGACACAAGGGACAGATCGAATACATCAGAACAAGCGACCCGGCGCAGGAAGAGATCGTCCTGAAGCATTATCAGCTGTATGACCGAGACGGACAACTGCTCGGCATTTTCAAAGAGCATGACGTCGATCCTATCAGCGGCCGCATTCAGGTTCGGGCGGAAGATCCCCATTCGGATTGGGTGCTCTATCCGGAAGCGCAGGGGGCGGTCTGGGCGCAATCACGGGATGGTCGATTGTGGGTTTTTGAAAACCAGTACGGCCTCCCGATTGGCGAACGAGTGGACGACCAATTCATCCGCTACCATTATAATCAGCAGGGAATTCTGGACAAAGCATCCGTGGAAAACTCGTCAGATGAAATCTCCTTTACCCATGGTCAAAATGGCGCCCAAATCAT
>RPQV01000725.1 GCA_003818595.1 Calditrichota bacterium | reverse complement strand
TCTAAAAACTCAACTCAGATGCAAAAGTAGCGAACGAACAATGCTAGAAAAGAACAATCACTTTCCATCCCCAATTTTGGTGGAAAGTGAGGTGCAGAAGATAATACATTAAACAATAATAATTGCGTATTTATTTTGTCTTTTTTTAGCGAGTCAGCAATAAACTGCAGGGCAAATGCTGCAGCGTCATCTCCAAATCCTGCGCAAACATGCGGTTCCAAAGACTGAAACGGTCTGTCGGTCCATGAATAATGAATAGGTCAGCCTGGACATCCCGCGAAAAACTCATGGTCGTCATCTGACTGGTCTCAACTAAACTGCGCATTTCATAATCGGCATCGGACAAGTGGTTGGCCTGCAAAAAAGCGCGCAGTTTTTCGTCAGCCAGACCGTAAAGGGTGCGAATTTCTTCAGCCGCGGATTCGTTGCTTTTTTTAACGCCGTATTCCGTAGCGACAAAAGAATGTGTGAAATAGAGATGCCTGCTCCTCAGTACCCAGGAAAGATCAGCCGCAACCTGCACCGCTTTTTCACAACCCTGGTGAAATTCAACGGCACAGTGAATATTGGTAAAGGATTTCGGCCTCTCCTGCGGATCGGTCAACAACAGGACTGAACAGGCAGCATGCCGCGCCAAAGAGCGGGCCACCGATCCCAAGTAATAACGAAACAACGCCTCCTTGGCCAGAGCTCCGGCAATGATCAAGTCCGCTTCAACCTTGCGCGCCGATCGCAGCAGCGCATCGGCAGCATTGCCTCCTTCGATAACGAATTCGGGAATTTTGTCCTTAAAAAAAGATTTTTCCAAAGACTCAACCAGCTGTCGCTGGGTGGACTCGTCCTCCAAACCCACATGAACCACCACAGCTTCAGCACCCGTGAGGGAAATGAAATGAAATGCTTCATTCAATACTGCCGTCAATCGCGGAGAAAAGGCCGCAGCGATGACGGCTCGTCGGAAGATCGGCTGTTCAGTTGTCGGGAGATAGCGCCGAAAACGATCCACAATTTATCCTTGATCCTGCTTTTTCGCCTCTTTTTCCTGGCGAGTAAAATGGAAGAATAGATGAATAGCCACATAAAAAGAGAGAGCAAAAACAGCCGCCGGCACTATATATCCAAGAAGCGGATGACCTATGCGCACACTCTGCAAAAGAATGGACAGCATCATTTCTTCCTCCCTTCGGATTGGACTTTGCGGTTCTTGACGTAAAAACTCCAGGCGAAAATCAGACCGGCCAATGAAAACAAATACGATATGGTCATACCGATGACGACCGTTAATCCTTTATCCATGATCACTCCTCCCACCGTTGAATTTTTTCGAGCTCCTGCAAATACTCGCGTTGCTTCTTCTCATAGCCCTGAGAAATGGCTCTCAACTTGGGATCAATGATCCAAAACATGATAACCGTGATGACGATGCCGATACCCAGAAACACAAATCCCATTGGCAGCAGAAATAAGGACATGGCAACGCCTAACGTCAATAAAATATAGCTAAAAGGAGAGATGATGATCGCCAGCCAATCTTCCCGAGTCCATTCGTCGGCTTGGTGCGGTGTCCATTTTCGATTAAATAGCGCCATGTGTTTCTCCTTTCGTTTCAATCTCTGCCTTTAGATCAATTTCATCCAGCGCCTGCAAGAGGCCGCGCCGTTTTGCTTCCTCTTTCACTGGTCTCCAGAAACCTATGGGGCGAGTCTGCACATACAATTTAACCAGACGATCCATATCATCCGGCTTGGTGAGCAGGGTGATCGGGATATAAATCAGGGCCACGAGAACAATCAGAATCCAAAATTGAATATGCTGCGGCATATCATCCGGCAATACTCCAAATGCCGGGAGAATCCAGACGACCAACCAGCAGATACCGAGGTTCGCCACCCATGCGGCGAGATATCCCCAGGCATTGAAGCGCCACCAGATTACCTGAAGAATATTCGGCAGCCAGGTTCCCGCAACCATCAGCCATAAGGCAAAAAAGAGCCAATCCACGATGTCCTGACCAATCATCATGCCGAAAAAGAAAGAACCCAGCAGCACCAGCACGGTCATCCAACGACCAATCAATACCACCCGTTTTTCACTCGCCTGCGGATTGATGTAATGATGATAAAGATCGCGTGTGGCATACATAGAGCCCAAATTGAGAATGCCGGCGATGGTGGAAATGTGGATGGCGAGGATCGAGGCAAAAAAGAAACCGACCATGCCGACGGGAAAATACTCAAAACCGATTTTGAACCAAGCCAGGGAAGCTTCGCGGTCTGAAAGTTTCCCCTGGGACATCACCACCACCGCCAGAATGGCAATCGCCCAGATGGCGTTGCGGAAGATGACCGCAGCGGCGCCCCACCAAATCGAATAGGAGGCGTCGCGCACATTTTTGGCCGATTGAATGCGCTGTGCTTCAACAAACCAATCAAAGTGAGTGGCCATGCCGAAACCACCCAAAAAGGGGATAGCAATCATGGTGACCAGCCATAAAATCGGATACTCACCGCCTGAAAAACCGGTTGACCGGAACGGATTGAGCATTTCACTCAATCCCAGCGCATGAAGATCATGAAC
>RPQV01000724.1 GCA_003818595.1 Calditrichota bacterium | reverse complement strand
AAGCATTATATCGAAAACCCTCTAGGAATTTGTGAAATGGAGCACTTAGTAGAACAGAATTTAAAAAATATTAACCTTATTACCTTATTACAATGAAAACAGAATATAACAACCTATACACTCATTTCATCTTTACTGCATTTGGTCGACAAATGCTCATTCCGGAAAATAATTGAGTCGGCATAGAAAAATACATCACGAATAGCAAACAATAATTCATCAGAAAAGGTGACCTTTGCAGAGGAATATGAATAATTCATAAAACATGACCAGGAAACATTCCAGAAGAATAAGGTAATAAGGTAAGAATCGTGAGGAACCTTTTTCTACTAAGGTGAGCAGAGCAAAAATAAGGTTAAGAGCTGTCGAATTGCAAAACAGTTCTCAATTTTGATTGCTCGGGGATTCCGACATGAGTCAACGGAGCTGCGGACAGAGCTGCGTGAAGGTGCGGAAACATGGGTTACCCATGACTGAGGTATTACATTATTTCAGAAAGTGCTTGTATTTCCCCAAATCATTCTTTATGCATTAATATCAAAAGATATTTTCTTTTTGCATTTCTCAACCAATTTTAATATACTTGCACGACATTCAAATAAATCCTGCAATTCATACTTTGGGAAATTATAAAGAGCCGATAAATCGTTGACTTGCTCTAAAGCCGGCCCATTATGATGTGAGGCAAATGTTGGTTAAAATTTGATATGGGCTCGAATGTCGAGGCAGTGAGGGAACCCTGAATACCAATTCTAATGTTATCGCATCGTGTACATCACCTTTGCATTTGAAATAAGGTGGGGAAATGCCCAAGATTTATGACAATATCGAGAACCAACTATCTACCGGATTACGGGAGACTCTGGCTCTTTCCCAAAGAGGGGATTTTTGCATCGGCTATTTTAATCTGCGGGGATGGCAGGAACTATCGGATGCGGTTGATGGACTCGCCGGAATGCCGGTGATGGAAAAAGACGGGGAGATTTTTCGCACCTGCCGACTGCTTGTCGGAATGCAAAAGCTGCCATCGGATCTTCTCAAAGAGATGTTCTTTCAAGGCGACGAGCACATTATTGACCAGGCCGAAATGGTCAAATTAAAAAAGAAACTGGCTCTTGAATTCAAGGAACAATTGACGATCGGGGCGCCGACGGAGCGCGATGAAATCTATTTGAGGAAATTAAGCAGGCAGCTGAAAGAGAGTAAAGTTGTTGTCAAGCTGCATACGAGACACCAACTCCACGCCAAGCTCTATCTTGCCTACAGCAATGATGCACGGGTGCCGGTGGTGGGATTTCTCGGCAGCAGTAATCTCACGCTGGCCGGACTGGTCAAGCAGGGCGAGCTGAATGTCGATGTCATGGATCAGGATGCCGCCAATAAACTCAGCAAGTGGTTTAACGATCGATGGAATGACATTAAATGTATTGATATCACTGAGGAGCTGATCCAAATCATTGATGAAAGCTGGGCTGCTGACAGACTGCTGGCGCCTTTTCATATCTATTTAAAGATTGCCTATCACCTTTCCAGGGAGGCGCGGGCAGGAATCAGCGAATTCAAGCTGCCGCGGATTTTTCAGGAGGAATTGCTTGGTTTTCAGCAAAATGCGGTGCTGGTGGCTGCGCATCATCTGCACAAGCGCAATGGTGTGATGATCGGGGATGTAGTGGGACTGGGGAAAACAATTACCGCAGCGGCACTGGCCAAGCTGTTTGAAGATGATTTTCATCTCGCGACTTTGATCATCTGTCCGAAAAATATCATCGAGATGTGGGAAGGATATGTACACAAATATGGATTGCACGCCAAGGTCATTTCGCACAGCATGGTGCAGCGTGTTTTGCCTGATTTGCGAAGATATCAGTTGGTGATCATCGACGAGAGCCACAATTTGCGCAATGATGAGGGAAGTCGATACCGCGCCATCAAAGCCTACATTGAAGAAAATGAGAGCAAGGTCGTCTTGCTTTCGGCAACGCCCTATAACAAATCATATCGGGACTTGTCCAGTCAATTGAGGCTGTTTATTGCCGATGATCAGGATATCGGCATCAGCCCGGAGCGATACATTGAAAAGCTGGGCGGTTCTGTTCATTTCACATCGCAGCACACGGAAACCTTTATCCGAAGCATCAGGGCTTTTGAAAAGAGCGATTTTGGCGACGATTGGCGGGAGTTGATGCGGCTTTATCTGGTGCGGCGGACAAGGAGTTTCATCAAAGAGAATTATTCCGGCACTGATGAGGTGAATGGGCGAAAATATCTCACCTTTACCGACGGCACGCGCTCTTATTTTCCGGAGCGACGGCCAAAGAAGGTAGAATACCCCTTCGATCCGCAGGATTCCTTTGATCAATATGCCAGGCTTTACTCTGAAAAAGTGGTGGAGATGATTAACGATCTTGAGCTGCCGCGATATGGATTAAAAAACTACTTGCTTGCCAAGCCGGTTATTGCTTCCACGCCTGAAGAACAGACCATCATGTCCAACCTATCCAGAGCAGGCAGAAGGCTGATGGGATTCTGCCGCACCAATTTATTCAAACGACTTGAGAGCAGCGGCTATTCGTTTCTT
>RPQV01000723.1 GCA_003818595.1 Calditrichota bacterium | reverse complement strand
TCTCCTATTCTACGACATGCTTCGAGAAATGAATTTCAACGCCAAAATGGTTTATACAATCGATCGCGATGAAAGCCATTTTTACGATCAGGTGAAAATGCCTCAATTTGACTATTCTCTGGTAGCAGTGGGAGACAGTCAGGGGAATTTTGTTTTCTTTGATCCGGGGGACAAGTATTTACCCATTAAGCGGATTGCCTGGTATAATGAGGGGACGAAAGGCCTAATTGTCGGTGATATGAATCGACAATTTATCAGTTTGAATTGTTCAAAATCCAATCAAAATCAAGTCATGCGATTTCAGGATTTTCAATTGGATGATGACCTGACGCTAATTGGGAGAATCACAGAAAAAAGCAATGGGCAAGCCGCCTACGTCATCCGTCAAAACCTGTCTTCATCGTCTGAACAGGAAAGATTAGATTTTTTGAAAAAGTATCTCCTTGATTTATACCCGGAAACTCAGATTGACTCCATCTCCATCAATGGTCTGCAGGACCCAGAAGAAAATCTGGTCATCGAAGCGCATCGTAAAATTCCCACTTCAGTCATACAGATGGGAAATCATATTTTACTGAAACCAATGGCCTTTATTGCTGAACAGGAGAATCCTTTTTCTGCGGCGGAGAGAAAATTTCCGATCATATTTGATTATGCCAAGGAGTTGACCGAGATTGTTCGGATCACCCTTCCTCCTGAATGGCAGGTAGAGGCATTGCCTGAGCCGATCACCTTTTCCAATAATGTCGGATTATGTCAAATCACGTTTGAGAGCTTTGAACAAAGCAATCTGTTGAATGTCCAGTATCGATTCATCCTCAACTCGCCGTTCTGGAAGGCGGAGAGCTATGCGGATGTGCGCAATTTGTTTGAATATCGTCAAACCATTGAAGATCAGATCGTTTCGCTGAAAATAAAAGAAGATAAAGAAGATACAGCACAATGATCCGTTTGCCATGGAAATTTGCTGCATCTGTTTTGATAAATTGAATCAGGATGTGCGACAAATTTATTGACCTCAACTTATACCAGTTATTTATCTCTTTTTACCTTGGTGTCTGTGCGAGGTCGGCCAGGATGTTGCAGCAATGGGGAGTTGTATCTAAAGTGGAGATGGACTATTGGTACGATCCCGTTGGTGTTGCTGCGCTATGGTGCTCGGAACATTTTTAAATTTAGTTCAATGATCCGTCCTTAATCTTTAAAACAGTCTGCGCAGTACCTGATTCCCCGGATCATTTCGGCAATCCACAAAGTGCAGAAACAAAACACTGCAAGTTTCATCAAATCTCAGGCAGCACAATCAAGTTATCTTTGACCCGCAATTCTATTCGATTTAGCAGGATCACCGCTTCCCAATTCCTATAGTCGCTGGGGGGATTATAGGTAAATGTTCCGGCATTATATATACCTTCAAGTCCTGTCAGCACAGCCATCGAATTCGTTGCTGCTGATTTAACCCCATCATCGGTCATCCTGTACCCGATATAAAAATCATTGCCCGGCCAGGAGACATGATCCCAGGCAACAAAACTTACTAACTGGCAATCACTGAAATTGTCGCCTTTTTCTTCATAATCTTGCGGTCGGCACAATTGCGATTTTCCGAAGTTGCCTTTTGTAAGAGGCCTGACGAGAAATGAAATATGGCCTATCTCTATCCGTTCGTTATTGCATTCTTGATAAGGATCATAATAAACAGCCCTGATGCTGGGCAAAAGATGACAATAGTTTTCAAGAAACGTGATCATTGTCTTTTTGAGTTCTGCCCCCAATGATCCCTGAAATCTTCCTGCAAACGCGCCGCAGCCTATCCCAGGAATGGTGATGAAGGCTTGCCGGTTGTTTGATCGCGCTATGCTGTCTGCATATATAAATCCGGGCAATAATCGTCGCTCATACAAGCTGTAGTATGCATTGTGATCAATTTGGCCGTTTATTGTGACAACATCCCAATCTGCCGGATTTATGTCATGGCCATTTCTTAATAGAGCACCAGGCACAAATATCAGTGTGGCACTGAAAGGTGCATCATGAACTCTGGGAAAAGAGTGATTGCCATTATCAAATACCAAAACCGGGACTGCAATGCTGATATCGCCCAGAATTGACAACTCGACTTTAGACCAATCTCTGCCGTCGCCAAAAACATCGCTTTCTGCGAAAATCTGAGGGCGTTTGGTTCGTGCAAGAAGTTCAATAAACTCGGTTGCTTTGATCATTGAAACATCTTTGTTCTTCATGCCTCTGCCTAAATAAAATCCGGCAAAAGCATTGTTTGCTTCAAGAGCTTTTTGATAGTTTCTCGCCTTTTGAAATGTTGCAGGATGCATGAGTATCTTATAAGGCCCTATTTCAATTTCTTGATTCATATTGACGACATAACCCTTTTAATACTTTCTCATGATGCCAATAAAAATTCCAAAATGATCAATGCCGCCAAAACTATATTTTGCTTCCCAAAAGCCATGCAAGAATTGAGAGAATTTATACATCAATCGTTAAAATAGTAATTATCGTAACAATCATATAAAAATTTCTCATTAGATCCTCCCTTAAATGGTAAATAATCCAGCTTTT
>RPQV01000722.1 GCA_003818595.1 Calditrichota bacterium | reverse complement strand
TTTGCGGCTCCGATCTGCGCCGTTGGCGCGAGGGTCCGTCTTCGAATGCTCCGGCCACCATCCCCGGTCATGAAATTGCCGGGCAGATCGTCCAGATGGGCGAACAGGTGCGCGGTTACAATACTGGCGATCGCATCGCGGTTGGTCCGGATGTGCATTGCGGTCAATGTTTTTATTGCCGTCACGGACGTTTTCATTTGTGCGATCATTTGATTTTATACGGCATCACCCCCGGATATCATGGCGGATTATCGCAAAAAATGGTCGTACCGCACGAGCTTTTATCCCGCGGGATTTGTCATGTCATCCCGGAGGGATTGAGTGATGAAGCGGCTTCCTTGGCCGAGCCATGCAGCTCGGTTATCGCCTGTCATCAGGCGGCCGGCACTACGCTGGGAGAGATGGTGGTGATCATGGGAGCGGGGCCCATCGGTTGTCTGCACGTGGCCATTGCTCAATCCCGCGGCGCCCGCGTCCTGGTGTCCGAACCCAATCCGGTCAGGCGTCGGATGGCGGAGCAGTTCAATCCGACGGCGGTGATCGATCCGCTGCAGCAGGATTTAAAAAGAGAGGTACATCGTCTCACCCACGGTCTCGGCGCCGACCGAGTGATCTGCGCCAATCCCATTGCCTCGACGCATCAGCAGGCTGTCGATATTGTGCGCAAAGGGGGAGAGGTGGTGTTGTTCGGCGGATTACCCAAGGCGCAACCGATGACCACGATGGATGCCAACCGTATTCACTATCACGAGATACGCGTCGTGGGCTCTTTTTCGTATCATCCGACGCATCATGCTTTGGCGCTGGAACTGCTCGCTCAGGGCGTCATCCCTGCGGAAAAAGTGATATCCGCCGTTTACCCGCTCGATCAGGTTCAGCAGGCGTTCGAGGCAGCGGGCGCGGGAAGCGTGCTTAAAATCGTTATAAAACCTTAGGATTGGTTTTTGCTCATTGAATAAATAAAATGAATACATTTATAATTGACAGGAATGATGAATGATTGGATTGAATATTGATTTGTTAGAACGAGAAAAACAGGGTAATCCGGTTCGCGTCGGATTGATCGGTTGTGGACAGATGGGCATCGATGTCGTGGCGACGACGAGGATGATGCAGGGAATCCGTATCGTCGCCGTTGCGGATATCGATGAAGCCCGCGCAAAATCCGCCTTTGCCATCGCTCAAATAGAGGGGCAGGTGGTCAAGGCAGCGTCGGCTGACGAAGCGGATGCGGCGGTTGCAGCCGGCAAATTGGTATACGCCACCGATTATCGCGTGATCACCGATATGAAAACCGTTAAAGTCATGCTTGAATCAACCGGTGTACCTGACGTCGGCGCACGCGCTGCCATTCGTTCGGCGTTTAACGGACAGCAGCTGGCGATGATGAATGTTGAGACCGATATCACGGTCGGACCACTGGTCAATGCCTATGCAAAGCAGAAAGGGGTTCTGTACGCCCTGGCGGCGGGAGATGAACCCGCGGCGTGCAAAGAGCTGTATGATTTTGCCGTCTCCTGCGGATTCACCGTGGTCGCCGCCGGCAAAGGGAAGAATAATCCTCTCGACCGTCACGCCAAACCGACCGATGAAAAATGGATGAAAGAAGCCGCACGTCGCGGTCTGAATCCCAATATGCTCATCGAGTTTGTCGATGGTTCCAAAACCATGATCGAGATGGCCTCGGTGTCCAATGCCACGGGATTGATTCCGGACGTCCGCGGCATGCACGGCCCGATCACTCATCGGGAGATATTGAATAAAACCTTTGCGCTGCAAAAGGATGGCGGCATTCTCAGCCGAACCGGCGTGGTGGACTATGGCATTGGCGGGGTGCATCCCGGTGTATTCATGATCATCACCACCGATCACCCGCGTTTGCGTCAGGCGCTCGTCTATCGTGATATGGGAAATGGACCGTATTATACTCTGTTTCGGCCCTATCATCTCTGCAGCATCGAAGTGCCGTTGACGTGCGCCATGCTGGAAATCCGACGGAAATCGAATATGGCGCCGCTAGACCGATTGGTTGCAGAAGTTTTTGCGGTCGCTAAAAAAGAGCTGCAGCCGGGGGAGATTCTGGATGGTATTGGCGGCTCGGCGTTTTACAGTTCCATTGACCTCTATCCCGTCTCTCAGGCTGAACGGTTGCTGCCTGTCGGCTTAGCCAAGCATGCCGTCGTTCAACGAAAGATTGCCGTGGATCAGCCGATCACCCTTGATGATGTCGTGGTGCATCGGCCGTCAACCATCTTCGACCTGCGTCAGCTGCAGGACGATTGGATGACCGGAAAACAGACGCTGGCCGAGGTGACAGCTCAAATGGATCGGCTGGCTGTGCAATGATATTCATGCATTAAAACCAACTTGAGGTGAATTATGTTGAAAACAGCAGCTTTATTTTTATTTTGTTCGGCCATGGCGCTTTTCTGCGCTCCGAAGGGAAACCTGAAAATCGCCGATGACGCCCGACATATTGTTTACCAAGACGGATCGCCTTTTTTCTGGTTGGGCGACACAGCCTGGGAACTTTTCCATCGTACTCTGCGCGAGGAGGCGGATCTTTATTTGTCCAATCGTGCGG
>RPQV01000721.1 GCA_003818595.1 Calditrichota bacterium | reverse complement strand
TACAATTTTTAGGGTGAATGTGAGACAAAGAACTCGTCAATTGTCCTTGAGTGCCATGTTTATGGCGCTGGCTGTTTTATTTCCCGTTTTTTTTCATGCAATAGGTTTGGGGAGCATTTTTTTGCCCATGTTTTGGCCAATAGCCGCGTCAGCGTTTTTTCTTACGTGGCCTTACACCGCAGCCGTCGCCTGTTTAGCACCGCTGGTTTCTTCATTGATGACCGGTATGCCGCCGATCTCGCCGCCGATACTTCATGTGATGGTGATAGAGCTTTTTGTTTTAGTCACCACCATCCGCGGAATGCGGAATAAAAACATCGGCGGCATGTTGGTTGCTTTGGCGGCAGGCCTGCTCTTGTCCCGCATCGTGCTTTTCCTGATTGTGGCAGTGGCGGCGCCGCTATTGGGATTGCCGGGAAAAGTCTTTTCAATGGCGATGGTCATCAAAGGTGTTCCCGGCATAGTACTCATGTTGATTTTGCTGCCGATTGTCGTCTGTAGAATAAGACATGAACCTTTCTGGATGACTAGAAAAGAAAATGTCAAAGCAACATCGTGCCTTTTTTAATCAACTGGCGCCGGTTTGGCAATCGAATGAAGAACCGGAACGGCTCTTGCCCTTGCTGCGGGAGTTCGGCGTCCAGCCGAGTGATTATATCCTCGATATGGGCGCTGGCGCCGGCTGCATCAGCAAATGGTTGATCACATTATGCTCGCAAGGACGAGTCGTGGCTGCTGATGTTTCCGATAAAATGCTGGCGCAGGCGCGGTTGAACCTGTCGAACAATTTTACCGACTTGATCTGCACCGATGCCTGCGATCTGGGAATTAAAGCGGATTTTTTTGACAAAATTATTTGTTATTCGGTTTTTCCACATATCAACCGACCCTTGCGGGCTTTGCATGAGTTTTGGCGTATTCTCAAGCCTTCGGGTAAATTGTTGATTTTTCATAATTGTTGTTCGAGACATCTCAATCAATATCATTCACAAAAGAAAAGCATCGTCAGCTTTGATAAATTGCCCAAGGTCGAACAGCTGATATTGATGCTCAAAGAGAATGGATTTGAAGAGGTTCACGGACACGAGGCGCCGAATCTTTATTGGGTGGAAGCGGTTAAATAACCGTATGCTGACTATTTTCACGGGGAATGGACTTTGGGGGAATTGAAACCCGCCGGCGCAGATTGAGGATTCCTGCTGTTTGTCGGATTTGATCAGTTCAATGAATATTGGAAAGAGTGGAGACTAACGGTCACACGTCAGACACTCGGATCATCGGTGCTTTCTCCGGTGATTAGGGAAATCTTTTCAATTCCTTCGATCATGCTCAAGTCGCGGATCAGGTTTTGATGCTGACTATCCTGCCTGAATTTTATATTGAATGACAGTTCCAAAAACTGACCCAGCCGGGCTGAGCGCATATTCACCAATGAGTGATTCTTCAAATATTTGTCAAATACCTTCATATAAGGCGGTGTTGTATCCTCTGAAGGGGTGATCCAGAAGCGAAGCAGCAGCTCCGAGCCTGCATGAATGCCGTAATTGAAAAGATACAGCAACAGGATCACCAAGCCCGTGGCGAGACAGCCGATAAATCCCACCAGATGGCTGCCGGCGCCGGCGGCGAGTCCGGCCGCCAGTGCGAAGAATACAAAAGCGATATCGCGGGAATCCTTGACAGCCGTGCGAAAGCGAATGATGGACATGGCCCCGACCAGACCGAACGCCCTCGCCAGATTATTGCCGATGACCATAATCACCATTGTCGTCACCATGGCGATAATAATGAGCGTATTCACAAAGGACGCCGAGTAGGCGAATCCCTGATAAGTCAACCGATAGATCCACGAGATCAGAAACCCCATAAAAAACGCCAACAGAATATTCGCGAGGACGTCAAATAGAGTAAAGGTCGGGAAACTGCTAAAGAGTGAATTAAAAAAGGTGGTTGACATGGGAAAACCTCTAATTACTCAGAATGCCTTCATGAATGCCCATGCAGTATTTCGAGATCGAACGTTGCTGCAGACCAAACTCCTGCACCAACGCCCTCATCCATTTCGGCATAAAATTGTTATATTTGAGTTCAAGAATATATAAATTGCCGGTCAGCGGAATTTCATTATCCGTAGCAAATAGTTCATTCACTGATTCTGTGATCCTGGCTCTGACATCCATATCGATGGTAAATCGAACATTATTGTCATCGTCATGTCTTCCGACGTACGCCTCTCTCTCATAGGCAATCACCACTGCGGGTTCGAGGTTCCAGCGCAAAATGTTGTCGACCCATTTTCCCAGAACGAGTGAGCCATCCATGCTTTGATCATAGGTCAGCCAAATATTAGCCGGTGAACTCATCAGGCGCGAGATTTCATCAAACGAATATTTTGCCCGTTCCTTAACGACTGCGGTTCCATAGCGCCTTTTAATTTCCAGGAAAGCGACGCTGTCGGGTTTCAATGAGTTATAAGATCGAATCCGAAGTTTTCGTCGTACCTTGACTCCGTCAATCTTTTCCCAATAAAAATCGAGCTTGGGGGAATCGTAATAAAGACTTCGCACGGTGTATCGTAAATCGGGCATTTT
>RPQV01000720.1 GCA_003818595.1 Calditrichota bacterium | reverse complement strand
CGCAAAAACGCAAAGGAAGCAAGTCCTCGCACGGAGGCACGAAGAATAAAATGATTATCTTTTTTTGAGGCTAGGCGCTTTTTAATGTAAAGTTGAATCCGAACGTTAATGAGGATAGTGCGATGACCGACATGTCTGATAAGACGCTTCTTTGTGTCTTGGCGTCTTTGTGCGAGGGCAATTTCAGTCATCAAAATTTTTCATTGTCAGGGCGCAATCAAAATTCGCAGACAAAACACCAAATCCCTCCTTTGCGTCTCTTTGCGGCTTGGCGTCTTTGCGTGAGACTTGGCCAATTCACGCAAAGTCGCAAAGACGTACAATAACGCAAAGAATATAAAACATCATTTCTCCTCTGAGTCTATGAGCAGCTTTATTATTCCGTCACCATCCCGCGAACGAAATAAAACTGCGGCAGCGATTTTTCAGCAACTGATCCGTCGGACAGGGTCAACCAGCGTTTTTCCATCTCCTCCGCGCCGATGTGCTCCACCATTTTAAAGCCATGACCTTGGAGAAACGACTGGACCTCCTCCTTTTTGATCCAAAATAGGAATGGTTCGCCGGCATTCACGGAATCAAGCTTTTCAGTCATATGATCAAAGCATATCATGCTGCCGATCGGCGAATACTTTTTAATGATGCGCAGGGTATTGTGGATGTCATAGTGGGGAAGATAATAGGTGACACCTTCCCAAATGAACAGGGTTTTCGCAGCATCATCGAAACCGGCTTGATGCAGCACCTCTTCCAGACGATCAATTTTAAAATTGATGTCGACAAAGGTCACCTGCGGCGGGATTTGAATCTGGGCGCGGTTTAATATCTCCAGTTTTCTTTTCTAGGTTGAACTGACATCCAGTTCAAAAACGCGGGTCTGTCCTAGTGACTCACGAAAACGCAAGACGCGGGTGTCATAGCCGGCACCGAGAAAGACGATTTGAGGAATCTGTTCCGCCAGGGCTTGCCGGAATATCTCATCAAAATAGGCCGTACGGGCGATAAAGTAACCGTACAAGGCGGAAGAGATCACATTTTGGATGCTCGATTTTCTCGACGCACTGTCTTTCAATGCCTTTTGGGCTTCATCATTGACAAAAAGTTCTGCCAAATGATCGGCGCCCCTTATTTCCGCTCGCTCCTCCTTGGCCGCCAGCGCGCGACAAAACGCCACGTTATGGGCTGTTTCCGACGGATGATATTCGACGCTCTTTCGTTGATACCCCGGAGGTAAACCGGTGATGCCGATGACATTGCCAAACGGATCGACAACCTGAGCGATGCTGGTGTTCAATACATTTTTAATCGGCGTCCGCACCTGAGCGCCCGCATCGACAAGCTGTTGAAAACAGGTTTCGATGTCACCCACTTCCCAAAAGGTCTCGACCGCCTTGGACGCGTCGGGCGGCGCATCACTTTTGGCAAGCGACAATGAGCATTCGCCCACTTGGAAGATGACGGCTGTCGGGGCGTCGAACAGCGGTTGGACGCCGAGGATGCGGCTGTACCACTCTTTCGCCTTTTGCAGATCGACCACCGGGTACACGATTCTTTTCAATGATTTAAACATGCCGATATTCCTTTCCGCAATAGAACGCTTTTTCATGAGAATTTTACTCCATCATGTAATGTTTGAATGACGTTACGAATGCGTTCGCTCGCCTTGCATTCGCAATATCATCAGCTGTTATTCCGGCTTCAAGTCTTTACGGGCATTCATCTCCGCCATCATCTGTTGCCAGTACGGGGCGAGGAAAGGCGGATTTTTCATGCTGTCCAGGATGTAGGAGCGGTCCGCCCGCGAGAGATCGAGAACGGCGGTAATCATCTCTTCCTGATAGAATCCGGCTTCTGCCAAAGGAATGCCGCTCGGTTCCCTGATGAAAGAACTGCCGCTGGAGGTCTGCCTGCCGTCCGGCGATTCTCCGATGGTGTTGGCGACGCAGTGAAATATTTTGGAATTGGGACCGACCGGCTGTTGAGCTCGACCCGAGGTGCGTTTCCAGCAGACCGCTTCGATTTCATCGGAACTGCAGGATGGATGGAACAGGATCTGCGCTCCGGCCATGGCGGGAATGCGGTAGAGTTCGGGATGGCGGCCGTCGCGACAGATGACCAGGGTGCAGAGCACGCCTTCGATTTCGAAAAGAGACAATTTGTCGCCGCCGCGGCAATATTTCACTTCATCCCTGCCGGCCATATTCACTTTGGCGTATTCATGCACGATCTCTCCGCTGCGGTTGATGACGTGCGCCAGATTCAGAAATCGATCCGCTGTTTTTTGAATGGTGCCCACAATCAACCAGATATCGTTTGCGCGGGCTGCGGCGCAACACTGGCGCAGGGCGTCCTTGACCTCATTCTGATCCAGATCAATGACAGTGGGAAAATAATAACTGGTCAAGTTTGCTTCAGGAAAGAGCACCACCCGGCTGCCGGATTCGGCGGCGCATTTGGCATAGGCGAGTGTGCGCTGGAGATTAAACGGCAGGGATTTGGCCCAGTGCATCTGCACGCAGGAGACCTGCAGAGTTTTTGTCATGGGTGTTGCCCTTTGTTATTCAGATCGATCGACACCAATTTCATCTCGTTGAATG
>RPQV01000719.1 GCA_003818595.1 Calditrichota bacterium | reverse complement strand
GATTTCGATGATGTGTACGAGTTTTATAAAAATCACACCCATTATGTGGGCGTTAAAGATTTGTCGGGCGCCAACCATCACGGTGCATTCATCGACCATGCGACGTTGAAACCAGTGGGTGACGAAATGTTCATCCGCGATCATGGACGACAATCAACGTGGATGTCGTTCGACAATTATCCCAATCCATTCAATCCATCGACCACCATCCATTATGAATTGCCGTCGGACGGATTCGCTACTTTGAAAATACACGACCTCAACGGCCGGCTGGTGCGGGCGCTGGTTTCGGCATCCGAAATCGCCGGCGAACACGCGGTGTTGTGGGATGGGACGGATGACGCCGGATTCAAAGCTGCCGCCGGTATTTATCTCTACCAATTGGAATTCACCGACCGGTTCGGCGAACGACAGGTGTTGGTGCAGAAGATGAGTTTGGTGAAATGACAAGTGAGTTTATGCAAATGAACGCATTCACTCAATGACGCAAAGGACGCAAATATCTTCCAAAGAAATCCATTATTAGGTGAAATCTACTGCGTCTTTGCGTGAATTCCCCGCGTTCAAGCAGGTTGGAACGCGCGTCGATGATGCAAAAATAATTTTAATGTATCCTCCAAGTGATCCCGTTCACATCCAGAGGAATAGAAAAATCATGAAAAGATTATTTGCATTTTTCCTTATCAGCTTGCTCAGTGTGCGCCTGCTCGCTCAAGACGATTTATTGCTCTCCGCGGGTCACGCTCGGTTCAATAGATTTTATTCAACGGGCGCCTTGAACGATGGAGGATTTCTTTTGTGTGTTGGCGATGATTCCAACAATGACTGGTCATCCTACCTTGTGTCGGCACAACGGTTCAACAACAATGGTGAACCGGTGGGTGCAACCTTTCAGGTGAATTCACAAAATGGACGTTTCGGTAATTTTTTCCCTATTGTGAGATGTGCGGATTCGGGATTTATTGTTTTCTGGGAAGTGCAGAGCGAAGCAGGGGCTTTTCAGGATATTCACGGTCAGCGTTTTAATGCTGCGGGAGAAAAGGTAGAGGAGGAATTCTCGGCTGCCGGAACAGCTCAACGGCGCGCATGGTCGCCTTTTGCGTTCCACCTCGCAGATGGCGGTTTCGTGCTTTGCTGGTGTGCTGATGGTGCATATTGTGAAATTTTTGCTCAGCGCTTCGATTCCAATGGCGCCAAGATGGGCGCCGAGTTTGAGGTCAATACCACCCGCGAAGGACATCAAACTCAACCCTGCGGTGCGGCATTTGAGGATGGGAGATTCATCATTGTCTGGCAGTCAGATCACGAAGGTGAATTATTCCTCTTTGCCCAACAATATGCGAAGGACGGCAGACGAATCGGATCGGAATTTCCAATTAAAGATGCAGACCATCCGGCAGAATATGTGAGTCACCACTATGTGGCCGCACTGAAAGATGGTGGATTTGCGCTGTGCTGGACCACGAATGCTGCTGAAGGATTTGCGCAATGTTTCAATCACAGCGGCCAGCCTCGAAGTAACGTCTTTCGTATTGCACCGGATTCGCTCCGCTGGATTGTTAGTCCGACGGTAACATCGCTGCCCGATGGCCATTTTTTCATTTGCTATCAAGCGTATCCAATAAAAATAGTGATTTATGAAAAATGCCATGCTTACGGACAGTTCTATGATGTGTACGGAAATTGCGCAGGAAGGACATTAACCATCGATGCTTCGACGGCAACATATCAGCTCGACCCCCAATCGATCACTTTAAACGACGGTTCTCTGTTTGTCTATTGGACTGAAATCGAGTGGTTGGACTATCCGTGGAGCGTCTGGGGGCGACGTTTCCCGCCGCTGAAGAAGCACAACCTGAATCAGTTCTCTTTGCTGCAGCCGAAATTCGATGAGACGGTAAAGACAACGACGCCTCGATTGAGCTGGCAGGCGGCGAGTCGACAAGTCGTCACTTATCCCTGGGAAGTGAGTTACACTGTGCAATACGATACCCTGATGAGTTTTGCAACATCCAAGACAAGAAAGGCGTACAATGACACCATTCTCACATTGTTTCGCCTCAAACCGGGCAAAGCAGTATTCTGGCGCGTTCGGGCAAAAAACGATGACGGCGACAGCCTGTGGAGCGATGTCGGAGCATTTTATGTCTCGCTGAATGCCGATACCAGCGGGAATGTTCTGGATCCCGGTGAAGAGATGGATGACGGCGACGGCCAGGATGACCCGCAGGAGGAGATTCCGGCGGAATTTGCATTGTATCAGAATGCGCCCAATCCGTTCAATGATTGGACGCTGATCGCGTTTGATCTGCCGGAAGAGGGCGAGGTGCGGCTGACAGTCTATGATATTCGCGGCCGCGAGACGGCGGTGTTGGCGAATCGGCTGTTTCCGGTGGGCAGTCATTGTGAATGGTGGGACGCGACGGATGAGAGCGGCCAGCCGATTGCTTCCGGCGTCTATTTTTATCGGCTGGAATATCGTGATGCGGCGGGAGCGCGACAAATACAGATAAAAAAGATGAGTTTGGTGAAATGACCGGTGATCATCCGCAGGAACTAATCATCATTCGCCCCTATGCCTTTTTCTCCTCGTCCCAAGCGGG
>RPQV01000718.1 GCA_003818595.1 Calditrichota bacterium | reverse complement strand
TCGGAAGGTCTTAAAGTCTGAAGGTCTCAAGGTCTGAAAGTATTAAGGTCTGAAGGTCGGGAGGGAGGCAGGAGGAATTTCGCAGGCTCAATGAAGGAGGGGACAGCGGGGGGCGTGCGCGCCGATTGTTCGTCTCGAAATAGAGCGGTAGTGATGGTTGTCATACGCCCGCTTTTATCGTCGGGGTTTTTATTTCTGCTTTGTTCATTCGATCATATTTCTCCCCGGCGTCGTATTAAAATGCCGGGGAGAAATGCTTATCGATGATCAACTCACTTGGGGGCTGACAGCACTAGGCCGAGGTAATAGGGCCACACCAGCAGTGCCAACAGCGCCTTGCCGAACGTGAGATGGGCAAAGGCTACGGTGAAAAGCCAACCGATATACCACAAGGGTCCAACACAGCTTGCTGTGTCTACATGTTTTAATTTTTTGCATTCCTTTTCTTCCATAGTATCGCTCCTTTCATTTTCCATCGGTGCAGTCCAGTCATCTCCATGAATTCTATATTCATTCTTTATCAACTGTATGCCCTGTGCATGACGGCAAATTGTCTACTCAAAAATATACGGAAATCCTGTCGAAAAGTAACATTGATGCAACGAACATGGAAAATGAATCACGGTCACAATTCCGGCATAATTCGTGCAGAATAATTGTCGTTAGATTGTTGTTTATGATAACTGCCATCCCTATCAGTCCATATTTTACCAAAACCAGGAGGACTTATGAAAAGACTGATTTTCCTTATTCTCATTTTTTTGTGGCTCGGTTGCGCCTCGACGTTGTTGCGTTTCGAGCAGTATTCCATGGTCATGAATCTTCCAGTGGCTGCAGACAGTTCGGTGACCCTGGGCAATGAGGATCATTTCAGCGGCATTCTATGGCTGAATCCGATCCTGAGAGCGGAAAATGTCCCGACAACTCAGGTCAAACTCATTCAAAATTATGGCATCTACTTTCTTTGCGCGGAAAAGTTCAGGCATGTCTGGATGGTCGAGCGTGGAAACGACGGCTTGAGCGGCAAACATAAAGCGATCGATGTCACACCCGCCGACGAGACGGACGCATACTCCAATATCTATTTGTCGCGTTACGGAACCCTGCAGAAAACATTCGTGAAATTCAAATTCAATAACGGCGAAGTGTATTTAGACAGGAAAGGCCATTTCTATGAAAAATATATCGAATAAATTTTGGGTGTTGCTTGCTCTCGTCGTCGCTCCGCTCGTCTCAGCTCAGGACATACAGGAGAAGGTCGACCAGGCCAGACAGGCGCTGCTGATCGGCGATTACCGCACGGCGATGAATCTGGCGGCGGATGCCAACACCCAGATCCAAAATGATCCCAAACTCGATCCCAACTCGGTGTTCAGCAAACGCCTGCTGCCGAAAATCGAAAAATCAGCCACATCCATGGCCGCAATCATCAAATTGCTGGACGAACTCGAGCGATCCCAGGAAGCAAACCTGGAATTTCCCGACATGCCGCCGACAAAAGATGCCGTGGTGCGCTATTCACAACTGGCGAGAGAAGCGGTCGAGAAGCTGATCAATCAACGGGAGAGCATACTCATTGCCGATTACGAGCTCGAACCTGAGTATCGCGAAGCACTTCGTCATACTCCCCAATACAAGCGGATCGACGAATTGGTGACAACCGAAATTATTGAGAAATTGACGGGAAAATTTCAAGTCATGGTAGGTGTTCTTACCGATTCGATCAAATCGATCACCGCACAAGTTCAAAAAACAGAAAAGTCGCTGACGAACATGAAAAAATCCGCCGATGCGTCCAAGGCTCAGCAGGAAAAACTGGAACAGCAGTTGGCGGAATTATCGCAGGAGCGGTTGAAATATATGACGACCATCTCTGAAATGCTGATGGGTGAAGCGACCGCTGAAAATGAAGAGTTGCGGATGGTGCTTCTGGATGAAAATCTGGACTCGGTGTTCAGCAATGTCATTCAGTCCGAAATCGAGCGTATCAAGCAGATCAGCGAAATTGACTCGACCGGATATAAAGAACTCCTGAGCAATTATGAGCGCATTAAAAAGTATAATCAGATATTTGCCAAAAACTTGGTTACCCACGACCAATGGGCGCTGATGGCCAATTATGAATCAGCATTAAAGAAGGTGCGCGTGGTCGAACCCTCTCGTCCCAATTATCTGCTTTACTTTATTTTCATCGCCGCGGTATTGGCGGCGGTTTGGTTTCTTTACAAAATCATCACGTCGAGCAAATCAGCGCCGGATGAGGAGTTTCAGCACGACTATCCGGAAGAATTCGTCACAAAGCAAAGGGAATTTGGAACAGACAAAAGTAACCAAAAATCAGAAACGCCGCCAGCAGGCCCAAAGCAAAAACCCAATGGGGACGGAGAATAGGACGCGCATCCTCAGAGAGCAGACGGGGCATAACCACATAGAGTCCTAAAAGCACCCAGATCGCCTGCAGCGGGGTGAGCAGTAGACCATCAAGAATGGCGGAGATTTTGACCAGCGCCACCGGTTTTAATCCGAGCGTATAAACGATGATCATGTTGCTGAAAAAGAAAAAGAGAAGGAACAGGCGAAATTGCTTTTTCCATGGGAGGCGAC
>RPQV01000717.1 GCA_003818595.1 Calditrichota bacterium | reverse complement strand
TCGGCTTTTTTGATGACCTGGCCGAAATCAAGGAACGGATTCACGCCGATGTAAAAGTTCTGCTTGAGAGCGGTAAAGCGCAGGAGTTTATAGCGCAGTTCCACATTGCCGAAAAAGATTCCCTCACCGATGATGCGGTTGCGTCGAATGCCTCGGGTGAAACGATCGCCGCCCAATCCCTCGCTTTTTGCCGCCTGCATTTCGGAGGTCTCGATCATCGGGAGGTAGAAAAACGGCGTCTTGCCCGAGAAGGTGGTTTGGTATCCCAACCGGTAGGCCAAGGTGAGTCGATTGGGCATCAATGGAAAGTACTGCCGGTGGGTGAAGCTGAATTTGGCGAAACTGAAATCACTGGCCAGCGCCTCTGAAGAAACGACGACGACCGCCTCAGTCCAGATACCGCGGTTCGGCGCTGCGATGACGTCGCGAGAGTCATAAATCAATCCGGCTTTGGCGGTGAGAATATGGCCGCCGTTTTTTTCACCTTCCGGGATGAATCCCCAGTTCAAGTATTTCTGATAGAGTCCTTCGACATTCGGCAATCGATCTTGCTCATCCTTGCCTTTGTTCAATTTATCGACATCGACGGCAGAGATGTCGAACGTCTGGCTGGTGAGGCCGGCGGTCCATTTGACGCGGCTGCTCTTGAGTTTTCCCTGCAGGTCCGCTTTGATCCGAAAAAGGTTGCGATCGTATTTATAAAACATGCGCGTGCGATAGTCAGGGGCATCCTGATCTTCCCAGGATGTGTTATAAACGGCTTCATAGCCGTTGAATCCTAAAAAGTCGTATGCGCGATCGGGAAGCCAACTGACATCAGCGATCAGGCGAATATTATTGATAAAGCGCGGCGCATCGTAGTAAAAACGATAGATTCCCGATCCTTTGGTATAGGCAGAAGCTTCGAGATAGAGCTTTCGATTATAGTTCGGATAATGACTGCCGTCGCCGAAATCGACCAGGTTCAGCAGCAGGCCATATTCGAGGCCCAAGTCGGAATTGTAGGCAATCACCGGAAGCGCTCCCAAATTCCATCCGGTCTTGACGATATCCTTGCTCTCCCCTTGGACAGCCAAGAAGAACATGACCAACGCAGCAGTAATCAACAGACTTTTCATGATCGAACCCTCTTGTTATAATGAATTGTTTGTTGGGAAAATGAATCCTTTCCCTTTCAATCTAATTCCGCATTCGCCGGCGCAATCTTTTGCACGAACAGCATGTATTTATAGCCGGACGTCCTCGGATCGAAAAAATCAAATTTATAGAGAGAACCCTGATAATAGAATTCAAATTTATTCGCCAACAGAACCTGCACCCCTTCGATTTCGTGAATGGGGAATTCCAGCGGGAGTTTTTCTTCACCTGTAAACACAAAGCGATCAGCAAACAATGATAATGTCCCGCTCGAGACTCTGGTCAACGGTTGAGTTTTATAACCCATCCACAAGGTCACCTGCTGATCGCGAAAAAAGGGATGGGACTGATTTGTTTTGGACGTCTTTTGGATCAGGAGATCGCATTCGCGCTGCTGCCAATTCACCCATTCAGTCAGAGTCTTTAACTCTCGGCAACAGTCAAGTTGAGACAGCAGGAATCCTTCGGACGTATATTGCGCGTCGAATGCACAGCAGGTACAGAAGAATCGGTTGCCTTCTGAGCGCAGGGTCGTCACTCCTTTGCAGTTCGGGCAGATGAACAGCAGACGCTCCAAATATTCAGCGCCTCTCGCAGAATAATAGTGTTGACCGCTCTGTCGTTGAAATTGATAATCATCATGATCGAGTTCCTGCACCAGTCGCTGATGGATTTCCGCGACAGTCAGTGCCTGCAGCTCGTCGCCGTCAAATATTTTCTTATAGCGGATCACCAGCTTTCCCGGACGAACTTTGACTCCCCATCGGGGATGAGAAAGGTAACCGCCCTCGATCAAGGGTACGACGACCGGAATTTGCAGTTTTCGGATGAGTTTTGCCGTGGATGGAAAGATATTGTGGGTGACGCCGTCCCACGAAGATCGTCCCTCAGGAAACAGGCAGATGATGCGATTTTTTTGGATCAACTGCAGGATTTTGCGAACCGCGCCGCTGTCGGTGACCGCTTTGGTTTTGGCAATGACGTTGCACAGTCGGCCATACGCCCATTGAGGAATCGGGGTGCGCAGATTTGCATCCGACATGACAAAATGAATCCGGTGAGGAATAAAAACGTTGACCATGGGGGGGTCGAACATGGAGACGTGATTACCGACGACGAGGAACGGGGGTGGCAGGGTTTTGAAAAGTTCACTATTCACGCCCACAATTCTATATTTCTTCACCAAATAGGGAAGGAAAAAGAGACGAACTAAAATATAGAGTATGGGGTTTAATTTTCGGGTGGCGTTGTTTTTTTTCATGGTCTCACATCTTTTCGCCTCGATCGTTTTAATCAATATAATAATTTGTGAATATAATTCAAGTTTTTTATATTGCACCAGAACAAAACAGACAGACTTTCCAGTTCGGATATTGAGTGAGAATTAATGAATCAACAAGAGTACATTGGAAAACAACCTATTCCACGAGAGGTGAAAAATGGCGAAAAAACTCATCTACGGCAACCGCGAGCATTGGGCCT
>RPQV01000716.1 GCA_003818595.1 Calditrichota bacterium | reverse complement strand
GCCGGCGATTCATTTTCCCGCTGATTTTGACGCACTCGAATCGGCGCGCCGCAGACTCAAGTTTGATGAGTTTTTTTATTTCCAATTGATGCTCGCCAATCGACGGCATCATCAGAAAGATATTGAAGGAATCTCTTTTGCGCATGTCGGAGAAAAAACCAGGCAGCTGTTGGCGTCATTGCCGTTCGAACTGACCGACGCCCAAAAACGAGTTCTCTCTGAAATTCGAGTTGATTTAAAGTCTGTTCGAGTCATGAATCGCCTATTACAGGGTGATGTTGGTTCCGGCAAGACCATTGTAGCATTGATTGTCATGACGATTGCCGTCGAAAATGGCTATCAGGCAGCACTCATGGCCCCGACAGAAATCCTTGCTGAGCAGCACTTCCTCACCCTTCATCACCGACTCGAACGACTCGGTATTCATCCTGTGTTGTTGACGGGTGGTTTGAAGAAAAAGGAGAGAGAGACGACGCTCGCTGAAATCGCTTCGGCCAAAGCGCAAATCGTCATCGGCACTCACGCGCTGATCCAAGAGTCTGTTGAATTCAGTCGATTGGGTCTGATTGTCATCGACGAACAGCATCGCTTTGGCGTTCTCCAGCGGGCGACATTGCGTGAAAAAGGAATGAATCCTGATCTGCTGGTGATGACGGCTACGCCCATCCCGCGAACACTCTCCATGACCGTTTATGGGGATTTGGATGTTTCGATTCTGAATCAGTCGCCGGTTGGAAGAAAACCTATTATCACGTCGTGGAGACCCTCTAGCGGAAGGCGGAAAATATACGAATTCGTTCGTCGCCAAGCGGCAGCCGGTGATCAAGCCTATATCGTATTTCCGCTGGTGGAAGAATCTGAAAAAAGCGATCTCAAGGCGGCGATTGAAAGCTACGAGATCATGCGCTCCACCTTTTTTAAAGATTTCTCTCTCGGCCTAATACATGGCCGAATGACGGCAGCAGAGAAAGAATCCATCATGAATGCCTTCAAGGCTGGAGAAACGCATATTTTGGTCAGCACCACTGTCATTGAAGTCGGCGTCGATGTACCCAATGCCGCGGTCATGGTGGTTGAACACGCAGAACGGTTTGGATTAACGCAGCTTCATCAATTGCGTGGTCGCGTTGGACGAGGCGAAAAACAATCATATTGTATTCTGGTTGCTTATGGTGCATTGAGCGATAAAACGCGCCAACGACTTGACATCATGGTCGAAACGACCGATGGTTTTAAAATTGCCGAGAAAGACCTCGAGCTTCGAGGGCCGGGAGATTATTTGGGAACCAAACAGAGCGGCCTGCCGGAGTTTGTTATCGCAGACGTTGTGTACGACAGAGAATTGTTGATCGAGGCGAGGGCGGAAGCCTTTGCTCTTTATGAACATCAATCTGCCGCAGCCCGGGCGGCAGAAATAGGAATGAATAATTATTTTGCGAAACGATACTATCAAGATGCAGAATTTTCATGATATGCAAGAGTGATGTTTTGTCTCATTGTGTCCAGCAAACAAAGCAAAAGAGCAGGATGGAACTTTATTCTTCTGATCGGCGCCGGCAACATAATCAAACAGTATGGGAAAAGTTCTGGGAAAAGCAGGATATCGCAGCTGTCTACCCCAATTCCGATCGTATTATTCAACAGATGCGAGAGTTGGGTTCTTTGCAGAACAAATGGGTAATGGAAATTGGTGCAGGATCCGGTCGTGATGGATTCCATTTGGCAGCCCAAGGGGCGCGTATGATCTTTTTAGATTATGCCGAGAATTCCCTTAAATTGATTTCCGCTCTCGCTCAGCAAAACGCGACAAAAGTCTATCTGGTGCGCGCTGATGCCTTCCATTTGCCGTTCAAGACATTATCGTTGGATCTGGTCTATCATCAGGGTCTGCTTGAACATTTCAAAGATTGTTCCGGAATCGTCAGGGAAAATTATCGTGTGCTCAAATCCGGAGGTTTTGCCTTGGCGGATGTTCCTCAACGTTATCATTTTTACACCCTGGTTAAACATATATTGATAGCCTTGAATAAATGGTTTGCCGGTTGGGAAACTGAATTCTCGATACGACAATTGATGCGGCTTTATCAGCACGCCGGATTTTCCATTCACCACGCTTATGGGGATTGGATGCGTCCCAGTTTTTTATATCGAATGATTCGGGAAGTATGCAAAAAATTTTCATGGGTATTGCCGCTATATCCGAAAAATTTGCCTATTCTACATTCCTGGCGGCGATATCTGCGTGTGAAGATAAAACGGCTTCCCATAGCCTTTAACACGTTCATGGACATCGGCGTCATTGCGAAAAAGGCGGATTAATTGGCACCATGGGTTATTCATATAAAATTTTGGTGATCAATTGGCAGGATATTCGGAATCCTCTCGGCGGAGGCGCTGAAGTTCACCTGCATGAAATCTTTAAGCGATTGGCTGCTGCAGGTCATCGAATAACGCTTCTGTGCAGTCGTTTTAAATCGGCAGCCGAAGAGGAAGTGATAGATGGTATTCGAATCCTACGTCGCGGAAATCGGGATCTGTTTAATTTTTATGTTCCCATTGAATATAGAAAACTAGTAAAAAATGGACCGTTCGATATTGTTATAGATGATATTAATAAAATACCTT
>RPQV01000715.1 GCA_003818595.1 Calditrichota bacterium | reverse complement strand
CTTCATTTTCCATTTGCATCTCCCATGCGTTTTGTTTTAGTTCTCAGTCTTTAATATGTTTTTCGTTCAAAAGACTGCATATTCCTTCCCAAACCTCTATTCTGCCGGATTCTATAATAATCTTACAACGTGGATGACAATTATCATTAATCCATTTGACCAATGGATCTGCTAATTTATCCAGTTCATTCATTTGCTGTATGCTTAATATCATTTCAAATCTCCTCACTCAATCATTATCATCAAGCGAATTTCTGAATAATACTATCTTGCCTTTTGGTGCAGGTGCTTCATCATAAGTCCCCGTATTAGCCGTTTCAGCCTTCTTCACAACCGCCGCCATGCGGGTAATCACCACTTCATTTTCAGCAGGTATATAATTATTCCCAATTTCTCTTGATTTATTAGCCGCCATCCGGTGCACCGCCTGAGCCATCACATCATCAGGTCTGCCGGTCTGTGCCATACTCTTCAGCAACTTATTCGCGCGCTTTTTTCGTCGCAGAGCTTCGGCAAGCTGCTCTCGTTCCAGATCAGTCTCGGCAACCCCCGGCGTCGGGGCGACAAGAATCCCCTGACCCACATATTCGTCTGTACTCTCCAGAAAAAACCACCCAATCTGATACTTTTTTGGATCACGGCGCATATACACCCGCTGACCCTTGTATCCATTCATCCATTCAGCATAATAAAACCACCCCAGATCGGGATCGCGCCAGCCGTTGCGTCTCAGCTCCTGCACCGACGATGATCTCATACACCACAACTTCAACTCATCTGCATCAATGGCGCGCAATCCCTCAAATTCCTGCTCAAACGCCTCATTCGGCGATCGTCCCTGCAGTGCTTTCCCCTTACTGCTCTGACCGCAGATGATGCGGTCAATGTATAATTCAGCTATTTCACAAAATTCGTGGATGGTAATAATAGAGCCGGACGCGATTTCATTTCTCAGTTTCTCCGGCTTCTCCGAGGTGTTACTCCCCGTATATCCGGGAAGTGCGCGGTCAATCCATGCATGCCAGTTCTTAAAATCCCTTTCAACCGGCTTGCTCTGTGCGTTATAAGGCAAAGCAAAAAACGTTTTAATTCCCAAAGCACCGGCCATGCCCCCTATCCTCAGCTCATCAGCCTCAAGCCTATGCACCCTGCGGCCACCGGTAAAATCCCTCGACCGATAATCTTTCCCGTTGTCAATATAGATCGCTCTGGGTATTCCCCATGTTGTCATTGCGTTGTACATCGCCGCCATAATGTGATCCGTGTTCGGAGGTTCCACATGGATCAACCATCCCAGCCACTTTGATGTCCGCATATCCCGCCAGACTGTTATCCATGGACGCGCAGGTTTCCCCTGGGCACGAAAAGCAAAAAGATTCTTCAAATCCTCGCGCGCGGCTGCCGGTGCGCCGTCCGGATATACCAGAACATCGGCCTGCATATGATCAGAGACCCACACGGCGCCCGCCGGCATATTCATAAACCGCTCAACATAGTCCCCATACTTGCGGTTAAACGCCGACTGACCAAACCGTGCCAGATATATCCCCGCCTTTCCCACTTCCCGATGCAGCCGTCGCAAAAACGACGACAGAGAAGCAAAATCTACATCAGTATCAAGTCCCAACTCTTTCCTGGCATATCCGACCGTCTGCCTGTACACCTCTTCCGCAGATCGTCCGCGCTCCACCAGATAATGACGTTTGAAATAATCAAAACACGCATCATCCACAGTCGTATCACCCGCGCGGCATCCGTACCGAGCAGTCAAAGCCGCCGCCCCGAGAGATTTAAATTTTTTCTTTTCCCTCAAAAATGATGAGTAACTGCATGCAAGACCATTCTGCTTTTCACATTCCCCTAAAAACTTTTTAAGATCATCACCCTTCATCCCCTCAGCAGCCTGGAGCAGACTCAAATATTTAAACGCTTTTTTGCGGTTGTACTCAGGAACATCGGCGAGAGAGTCGGCAGCAACATCATCAGCAGCCGGCACCACAATCTTATTTTCGGAATAATAGCGGTCTATAGCATCCTTTGAAAGCGATGTTAGAGCTATTTCAAATGTTCTCCCGCTATTTCCGCCACGTGATTTAATCTCTCTAAAGTCAATTTTGCCTGATTTTATGCGTTTTTGTATCGCTCTTTCTGATACATTTTCGAGTTCTGAAGCCGCTTTTACAGTCACATAAATCATGTTTTTCAGCCCAAGAATTGATTAAAAAAGTTCGCCAATAAGTTCGTCAATCGGTGTTTTCCTGCTCAAAATTGACTTTGCAAAAGTTCGCCAATAAATAGTGATTGACGAACTTTTAATTAAAATTAAGTTCTAATTGACCGCGACGCTGTACAACCCGTTTTATACCAACCGCTGATCGCTGCGTATTGTCCAAAGCATCAATTGAATCATGAAAAGTGTTGTTTCCAGGCTTATCGAAGAATACAATGGCACAAAGCACGGCATTGGCCGCATTTTTCTGCAGTTCACCAATCAATTCCTCACGATCGCGCCTCAAACACGCTACCCGCGGTTCTCGAACGCAAAGAAATCCGCATTCTGCGGCAATTTTGTGGAGAATCCGATAATCACCCGCTGCGCGAAGAATAGGGGCAAGTTTTCTCAGGGGAAT
>RPQV01000714.1 GCA_003818595.1 Calditrichota bacterium | reverse complement strand
TCATAGCCGCGGTCGAACTGGGAATAAAAGGTGAATCCGATGCCGCCTTTGTCCGGCTGAGAGACTCTGAAGCTGCCGCAAAATTCGTAATTCATCCATGTGCTGCGGTTATCACCGATAAGCAGATGAGAATATGAGTTTTTTTCTGATGACTTGGCCTGGAGCACATGATTTTCATTTTCCTCAACGACTGCAAAATCAGCCGATTGTTTGGGAAAAAACCAGGGGAAGTCGATTCCCATGAGATAATAATCCACATTATTCTTCTGCACGAACGTGCCTTGATTGCATAGTACGCTGACATTCTCTCGCTGCAGCAGGGCGAGCAACGCATCACTGACTTCTTTGTCGTCGGTGATATCATTGTTACCTCGACATGCGTATATTCCCATGGGAGCATGGATCCCTCGCACAAACAGTTTCACGGCTGAAAAGGCCTCCCGCCTGCTGACGGAATTGGTGTCTACTAAAAATTCACGCTTTTTAATAAAATCGCCAGTAATGACGACCACATCCGGCTGGTGTTCATTAATGCGCCTGAGTACTTGTTTTTCATACCAACCGAAATGTTGTAGATGAAGATCTGAAATCTGCAGTAGTTTGAGTCCCGTCGAGTTACTTCGAGCCTGCGAAGTGAGGATAGTGAACCGGTTCACCTGAATCCAGAATCGTTCCACCGAGGCGTATAAGAGGAGGGCGAGGACTATCGCCAATAATGAAATAATAATTCGCACTGTAGTCATAAGCTCCTTAAAGTTTACGAAATGAAAACGAGATTTGCAAAAGAATATCCTGGCTCTGATCTGGAATGAAAAAATAGGCTGCAGTGTTTAACATTCAGCAAAAACAAAAATGCCGCAGGACTTGTTGATGTGAGACTACATTTTTAATCCGATAAAACGAAATCAATGAATCTATTAAAGGGAGAACCAAATGGCCGAGTCATCACTTAATCCTTTGCGGGAAGGAATGCGGCTCCGTAAAAGACCATCTGCCTGCACTCTGGTGATTTTGGGCGCCACGGGTGATTTGACCAAACGAAAATTGATTCCTTCACTGTTCAGTCTCTATCGTCAAGATCAGTTGCCTCAAGATTTCGGCATCGTTGCTTTTGCCCGCCGTTCAAAAAATGATGCGGAATTCCGAGCAGATATGGAGGAGGCACTACGAACTTGGGGAGAAACTGCCACCGAACAGGAAATTAAACAGTTCCTCTCGCTGATCTCTTACCACCAGGGAGATTTTTATGCACTGGAGGCTCATCATGAGCTTTTAAAGCGACTGGAACAATTGGAAAATAAACGAGGAATAGCTGCCAATCGAGTTTATTATCTATCCACGCCTCCATCCACGTACGAGTCCATCATCTCCAATATTCATCAGGCGGGATTAAATAAAAGTGAAAACGGTTGGACGCGCATCATCATCGAAAAACCGTTCGGGCAAGACTTGACGACTGCGCTTCAATTGCAGCAAGTCGTCAGCGAAGTTTTTAGCGAGGAGCAGGTTTACCGTATTGACCACTATCTCGGGAAAGAGACGGTGCAGAACATACTTGTTTTTCGTTTTGCCAACGGCATCTTTGAGCCGGTTTGGAATCGACGATATGTCGACCATGTACAGATTACTGTGGCGGAAACCTTGGGCGTCGAAGGCCGCGGAAATTTCTATGAAGAAACCGGAATCACTCGGGATATTGTGCAAAATCATCTGTTGCAGCTTTTTTGTCTTTGTGCGATGGAACCTCCAAGCGCTTTTGACGCGAATACCGTCCGCGATGAAAAAGTGAAAATCCTGAAAGCGATGAAAGAATTGAGTGATCAGGAGGTTGACAAGACCGTCATCCGCGGACAATATGCGGCAGGATCATTGATGGGAAAGCAATTACCCGGCTATAAGGAAGAGGAGGGCGTTTCCTCGACCTCAACCACAGAAACGTTTATGGCGGCACAATTGTATATTGACAATTGGCGATGGGCCGGAGTACCATTCTATATTCGCGCCGGCAAGCGCTTACCCAAACGAGTGACAGAAATTGCCGTTCAGTTTAAAAATGCTCCATTGCAGATATTTGGGGAGACACAAGTCAGTTCTAATGTGTTGGCGTTGCGCATTCAACCGGACGAAGGCATTTCACTTCGTTTTGACAGCAAGGTACCGGGACCTTCCAGCTTGATTCGGCCGGTGACAATGGACTTTCGTTACGGAACAAGCTTTGGTCAAAAAGCGCCCGACGCCTATGAGCGCCTGCTTTTGGACGCCATGTTGGGTGATCCCACGCTATTCACCCGTTCTGACGAGAATCAAATGGCGTGGAAGATTCTGGAACCGATATTTCAACGCTGGAAAGAACAGAGTAATGCGCTGTTGCCGACGTATGCTGTGGGAAGCTGGGGGCCCGCAGAGGCCGATTTGTTGATGAATAGTGATGGACGCGAGTGGAGGCGCTTATGAGTCATGCGCTTCGGCAGGTCCTGTTGGGAGATCATGTTCCTCTTGATAAAATTGAATCGGTCTTCCGTCAAAATTGGCGCGAAGCATCCGCAGTCGATGCTACAGAAGCTGTGCTCAAGGCCAGTACTCTCAACCTGCTGATTTACAGTCAGCAGCGCGATCAATTTGATAAGATCT
>RPQV01000713.1 GCA_003818595.1 Calditrichota bacterium | reverse complement strand
CGGCTGAATCTGGCGCCGAAAGTGTGCCTGCAACACGCA
This sequence comes from Calditrichota bacterium, assembly GCA_003818595.1. GTDB lineage: Bacteria > Zhuqueibacterota > Zhuqueibacteria > Residuimicrobiales > Krinioviventaceae > Fontimicrobium. The sequence goes on along the minus strand of RPQV01000713.1, from coordinate 2,594 downwards.
AACGCTCATTTATATCAAAGCACCGACCGTTCCAAATTCGCGACCCTGTTCTATGGGATACTGGACCACCCTGCTCATCGTCTTGTTTTTGCCAATGCCGGTCACAATCGCCCCTTTTTCTTCACCGATGATGAACAACCGCGAATGATCGAATCCGCCGGACTTGCGCTGAGTATTGTTGAGGATGTCGCCTACCCGGAGGGCACGCTCACATTTGAGCCGGGTGACTTGCTGCTGCTCTATTCAGACGGTATTACCGAAGCCATGAATGAGCAATATGACGAGTTCGGTGAGCAACAGCTGATGGATATGGTCGGAAAACACCGCGATTTATCAGCCAATCTTCTCCTGGACAAAATCATCGAGTCCGTCCGCCAGTTTGCCGGCAAAGCGCCGCAGGCGGATGACATGACGATGATTGTTCTGAAAAGGGTGAACTGACATCCCTATTTGGTAATAAACGATAACATGGCAGCCAAAGCAACGCATTCAAATAATAAAGCCCTGACGACTGAAAAATAAAATAATTCGTCAGGGCTTTTTCAGCACGCCCAGTGCGATTCGAACGCACGACCAAAAGTTCACCGCGTTTTGATTCGTTCCGTTGTTTTTTATGCGCAGTCGGCAGCAGATTGAAAGCCGTCAATTTCTGTTCGACCGCCGATTTTGGAAATTCCCGCCCGAATTGTTGATATATAGCCTTTTGCAGATGAAAAACGGAATTCAGATGCGGCAAACTTATCAAGTTTTGTTTCTTGATTCGTTCAAATTTTCTGCATATATTGTCAAGTGCGGACAAATTGAACGGAACAGAATGGACAAGATAAGCGATATTTTTAAACGTCACTACGGTTACGCCGCTCTGCGGGATCTGAAACAAGCAGGGATTCACACGGACACAATCCGAAAACTGCTCGATGACCGCGTCATCGAAAAAGTAAAGCCGGGACTGTACAGGCTGGCCGATATGCCAATGGTCGGCCATCAGGGATTTATTGACATCTGTCTGGCCGCGCCGAAAGCCGTGATCTGTCTTCTTTCGGCTCTTGACCATTACGACTTGACGACATTCAGGCCTTCCATTGTCATGGCGGCACTGCCGCGCGATTCGAAACCGATCAAGATTTATTACCCGCCGGTTCAGTTCTTTTATTTTTCCGGAGTTTATTATTATGAATACATTGAGGAAATCAGAGAATCAACCGGGATATTCCGAATCTACAGCATCGAAAAAACAGTAATCGACTGTTTTCGCTTCCGCAATAAAGTAGGACAGGACACGGCAATTGAAGGGCTGAAAAATTATCTGGAAAAGAAAGAGATGAATATGGCCAAACTTCATGAATGTGCAGTGAAAGGTCGCATGTGGAATATCATCAGGCCATATGTCACGGCGGTGATGCAGAAATGACAGCGTCTTGGAAAACCATCAAAAATCTCGGCGCATCCATCAGGGAACGGTTGCGGAATGCGGCGCAGAAAATGGGATATGATTTCAACCGCGTGCTGCTGCTTTATATGCAGGAGGGATTTCTTCGTCGCCTGTCGCTTTCGCAATTCAGAGACAGTTTTGTTCTCAAGGGCGGCATCCTGTTTTATGGTCGGTTAGGGCAGAAGACGCGTCCTACCAAGGATCTGGATTTTACCGCGATAAAAATCAAAAATGATCCAGACTATCTGGAATCTGCGATTAAAATCATATGCAGCATATCTGCGGAAGACGGCATTGAGTTTGATACGAATCATATTGAAATATCAGAGATAAAAGAAGAGGCCGATTATCCCGGATGGCGTATTATAATTACCGGAACCCTGGACGTCATGATTCAGCAGCTGCAGATCGATTTTGGTTTCGGCGATGCTGTCAAACCGGACTCCATTTTATTTGAGTATCCAGTTCTGCTTGAAGAAAACCCCATTGAACTCAGAGCATATTCATGGGAAACGGTCATCTCGGAAAAATTTGAAGCCATCGTAACCCGGGGAGAAGCGAACAGTCGAATGAAGGATTTTTATGATATCTATTTTCTCTCGCGGAGCCTCAGTTTTAACGGCGATCTGTTGTCTTCTGCGATAGAGGAAACGTTCAGAAATCGCAGAGCCGGGCTGAACAATTGCAGAGCAATTTTTATGTCTTCCTTCATGGATGATACGATGAGGAAACAGATGTGGATGGCTTTTCAGAAAAAAATGAGATTTTCAGAAAGACTTGATTTTGCCGATGCTGTGCGGGGAATCGAGATATTTTTATCGCCGGTGATAAATGCCCTTGTGCAGCATAAAAAATTCATGATGATATGGGACAATGTGTATTCTGCATGGCGACAGGCTTGATCAAATAATGGTGATGAATAAGAAAATAAGCATGCTGATAGAGTTTAAAACCAACATTCCCATATAATCCGATTGGACCTGTCGATTGTGATGAAACAGCTGGACCATTCGCCTGAATTTATGGCGGTTTTACATCAAACGTTTACAAAGGACTGATTGCACGCCCAGTGCGATTCGAACGCACGACCTACGGATTAGAAGTCCGTTGCTCTATCCAGCTGAGCTATGGGCGCGAAAGTTGCAAAGGAGTAAAACTCAAT
>RPQV01000712.1 GCA_003818595.1 Calditrichota bacterium | reverse complement strand
GGCGGCCATGCGCCGCATCATTCAGTTATTATGCAATTTTACGGAGAAGACGGTGGGAATTTTCGCGAATAGAACATTCAGCGGGGGCATCCATCCGGCAGCGCACAAACAGCAGAGCGCTGCCGTTCCAATCGAACCATGTCCGACGCCTCCGGTCGTCATCATCCCGGTGCAGCAGCATATCGGCGCACCCTCAAAGCCGATCGTCGAAAAAGGCGCTGTCGTGAAAGCGGGCGAGCCCATCAGCGAAAGCGGCGGGTTTGTTTCTGTTCCGGCGCATTCGTCCGTCTCGGGCGTCGTCCAGGCAATCGAGAAACGGCCGCATCCTTCAGGCCTCAACGTATTGTCGATCGTTATTGAAAATGATGGCCTGCAGACGCCTGCCGCCGCTTTTGAATACGAAGAGAACTATCTGCAGTGCGACAAGAAGGAAATGCTGCGCCGTATCCAGGCAGCGGGAATAGCCGGATTGGGCGGTGCAACGTTTCCCACTCACGTTAAACTGAATCCCCCTCCTGATAAAAAAATTGATACCTTTATTCTCAACGGCGCAGAATGCGAACCGTATTTGACGGCGGATCACCGGCTGATGGTCGAGTCTCCTGAAAAAATCCTTCGCGGCATGGAAATCATCGTCAAATTACTCAATGTTAAAAATGCCATGATCGGCATCGAACACAACAAGCCCGATGCTATTAAAATACTGCGTCAAAAGATTGCTGAACTGGGTCTTCCCTACAAAGTGCATGGGCTGCATGTCAAATATCCTCAAGGGGCGGAAAAGCAACTCATCAAGGCATTAACCAACCGTTCGGTGCCCGCAGGCGGCCTGCCGATGGACGTGGGTTGTGTGGTGCAGAATGTGGCCACCGCCGTCGCTGTCTATGACGCTGTCGCTTTTCAGCGCCCTTTAACTCATCGGATCGTGACTGTGACCGGTGAAGGCATCAAAGAGCCGAAAAACCTGCTGGTCCCCATTGGCACCCCGTTCTCATTTGTCTTTGAATATTGCGGCGGCGTGCCGCAGAATGCCGCCAAGATCATCATGGGAGGCCCGATGATGGGCCTCGCTCAAGGTAATCTTGATGCGCCGGTCATCAAGGGCACATCGGGATTGTTGGTTTTGTCGGATCATAGCAATCACCGCTATGGTGAAACAAACTGCATTTCCTGTGCCCATTGCATCGACGTCTGCCCAATGGGACTGATGCCGAAAATGCTGGCGACATGGGTTAAACATGAACGATGGCAGGACGCCAAAGAATATCATGCCCTGGATTGTATCGAATGCGGCTCCTGTTCGTTCGTTTGTCCGGCGCACATTAATCTGGTGCATCACATCAAATATGGTAAATATCGTGTCATTCAAACGCAGAAAAAAGCCGGTTGAAAGTCTGGCGGAAGAAAAGTTGATTCATGGATAATAAACTGATTGTTTCGAGCGCCCCCCATTTTCATTCTCGGGAATCGGTTCCCAAGATTATGTGGACGGTGGCACTGACTCTGGTCCCGGCAGGAATTGGAGCCATTTACTTTTTCGGATTACGCGCCTTGTGGCTCATGGTCATCGGCATCGGTTCAGCCGTGATCACCGAAGCGGTCATTGAAAAATTACTGAAAAAGCCGATGACGGTCAATGACGGCAGCGCCGTGGTGACCGGACTATTGTTGGCATTCAACATTTCGGCCCAAGTGCCCTTGTGGATGCCGGCGATTGGTTCTTTTTTTGCTATCGCGGTGGGCAAAATGGTGTTCGGAGGATTGGGCTTCAACCCTATGAATCCCGCCCTCCTGGGACGCGCCTTTTTGCTGGCGTCCTGGCCTACCCACATGACGATTTTTGATCGTGCGGTGCCTACCGGCGGCACGGTGTCCGGCATCGATATCATGACCAGCGCCACTCCGCTGAATGTACTCAAGAGTTCACAGGCCGTTCTGGCCAATCCTCAGGATTATTCGGCTCAACAGTTCACTGACGCCACCATGGCGATCGGTAAATTGTATGATTCGCTGGATAATCTCTTCATCGGACGCATCGGCGGCTGTCTCGGCGAGACCTCGGTCTTTCTGCTTCTGATAGGCGCTGCGATATTGATGTATAAACGATATATCGGTTGGAAGATTCCTTTCAGCTACATTGGAACGGTGGCATTTTTGAGCTGGATGTTCGGCGGGGCCGAGGGGCTGTTCAGCGGTAATCCCATGTTTCATATATTGTCAGGCGGCCTGATTCTGGGCGCCTTTTTTATGGCGACGGATATGGTCACTTCGCCGGTTACTTTTTGGGGACGTATCTGGTTTGGCGTCGGTTGCGGTGTCATCACCGTCCTCATTCGCCAGATTGGCGGTTATCCTGAAGGCGTCTCCTATTCCATTCTGCTGATGAATCTGGTGACGCCCTTATTGGATCGGATGACCCAACCGAAAGTGTTCGGAGGAAGGAAAAGGGTATGAAGGACATTGTTAAATTGGGCGGCCTGCTGATGTTGATCTCCGCGGTTGCGGCGACTGCACTGGCCGGTGTGTTTCTAGTGACCAAGCCCAAGATCGAGTTTCAAAAACAGTTGATCCTCACCGAATCGCTGACCACGGTGCTTCCGGGGGCTCCAGCAGATGCCATTTTTCCCGTCAAGC
>RPQV01000711.1 GCA_003818595.1 Calditrichota bacterium | reverse complement strand
GTCACTTGGCCGTTGATGATGTTGACGCCCTTGCTTAATTCACTATTCGCCAACATTGTTTTCATCTGCAGATGGCCATTTTGATCGATCATGTCGGCAATCTGCATGGCGTAAGGCATGGTGGCATTGGTCAGACCAATCGTCGAAGTGCGCGGCACGGCGCCCGGCATATTGGCCACAGCATAATGGATGATGCCGTCGACCACATATGTTGGATCCTGATGAGTGGTGGGGTGGATGGTTTCAACGCAACCGCCCTGATCCACAGCGACATCAACGATGACGGCGCCTTCCTGCATTAATTTCAGCATTTCGCGGGTGATGAGATTCGGCGCTTTTGCGCCCGGCAACAACACCGCACCGACGACCATGTCGGCCTGCGCGATGAGCTGGCGGATGGTGTAAGGTGTTGAGAAGACCGTGGTCACGTTCTTCGGCATCACGTCGTCCAGATAACGCAATCGTTGGAGGTTGACATCAAGAATGAAAACATTGGCGCCCATACCGGCCGCCATTTTGGCGGCATTGGTACCGACGATGCCGCCGCCCAAAATCACCACGTTGGCCGGACGTACGCCGGGAATTCCACCCAACAGCAGCCCGCGGCCGCCGAAAAACTTCTCCAGGTATTTGGCGCCTTCCTGAATCGCCATTCTGCCGGCGACTTCGCTCATCGGGAGCAGAAGAGGCAGCGCTCCGTCTTTGGTTTCAACGGTTTCATAGGCAATACATGCCGCGCCGCTTTTAATCATCGCTTCGGTGAGTTCCCGTGATGCGGCAAAATGAAAATATGTGAACACAATCTGATTTTTACGAATCAGCGGATATTCCTGCGGCAGCGGTTCCTTGACTTTCATGATCATGTCCGACCGCTTGAATATTTCGGCCGGGGTGGCTACAATTTCTGCTCCGACAGCACTATAGTCAGCATCACTGAACCCGCTGCCTTCGCCTCCTTTATGCTCAACAAGAACCTGATGACCCCGCTGCACCAACACTTCTGCACCGCCGGGAACCAAAGCAATTCGATTTTCATTCGCTTTAATTTCCTTCAGCACTCCGATAATCATAAGAACCTCCAATTAATTGTTTAAGGCGATAATATGGTCGTATTCGTATTAGAAGGTGTATAAAATTGTTGCATTAAATCGATAATATCCGCCGTCGAAACCCGATTGATATTTTCGATGGATTGGTCGATGGAAATATGCGGGCAATCGTAGATTTCGGTTTCTCCAATTTTTTTCATTCGCCTGCCGCTGCTCTCCAGGCTCAGAACCATGTTGCCGATCACCTGTGATTTGGCCAGAGCCAACTCCTCTTCGGCTAAATGACCCTGCTGCAGTTTCAAAAATTCCTCCTGCAGCAATTCCAGGGACTCTTTCGATTTCCGTTTCTCGCAGGCCAAATAGGCGCCAAACACTCCGGTATCTGCCATGAGATCAGCAAAGCTGAAAACAGAATAGGTAAAACCATACTTTTCGCGGATATTTTGAAAAAGCCTCGAACTCATTCCACCGCCGAGCAGGGTATCGAGCAGTGCCAGGGCGTATCTGCGTTGATCCTTGAATCCGAACAACCGCACGCCGATGCAGATATGAGTCTGCTGCAGATTTTTCATTCGGTGCTGCGAGAGGGAGGCCGGCGATTGCATTTGCAGGCTCGAACCGGCAGGTGGTTGGGCAGGGACGGTCGACGAAAAGTACCTTTCGACAAGTTCCACCAGCTGGTCATGCCGGACATTTCCTGCCGCCGCCACAACGGTATTTTCGGTGGTATAATGATGATTGAGAAATGAGTCCAGTGAAGGACGTTCAAACTGCCGGATATTTTTCTCGGTTCCGTAGATAAAGTAACCCAGCGGATGGTTCGGATAGAGATTTTGATAAAAGTGATCGAGGATCAACTCTTCCGGGTCCTCGCCGGCATTCGCCATTTCAGCGAGGACGACCTGTTTTTCGATGTTAATATCAGAGGGGTCAAACCGAGGATTGAGTATTAAATCGCTGAGGACATCGACCGCCAACGGCAGATCCTGATCCAAAATATGAGCGGTATAAGAACTGATCTCTTTGCCGGTGGCGCCGTTTAGTCCACCTCCCCGTGATTCCAGGCTTTGGGCAATTTCTTTGGCTGTGCGGCTGTGAGAGCCCTTGAAGAGCATATGTTCCAGAAAATGAGCAATACCGTTATTCTCCGGCGTCTCATTTCCTGAACCCGCGCGCACCCACACGCCCAAAGAGATCGAACGGACGCTCGGCATTCGCTCCGATACGACGCGAATGCCGTTTGTCAAAACCGTTCGTTGAACGTTAACATCTCCGATAAGGGACCTCACATCCATGGTCATTAGTGAATGCCGTCAGGGCAGCAGTACTTTCCGGCTCAGGTCCAATTTTCCATCTGCCTCAATGCCCAACACCTTGACCTGTACTTCATCGCCCACTTTGAGCACATCCTCGACGCGGTTGATGCGTTGCTTGTCTATTTGGGAGATGTGCAGCAAGCCTTCTTTTCCGGGCAGGATTTCGACAAAAGCGCCAAAGTTCATGATTCGTTTCACTTTGCCGTTGTAAATCTGTCCCACTTCAGGCTTGGCAACCAAGGCACGTACCATCGCGAGCGCGCGTTCGC
>RPQV01000710.1 GCA_003818595.1 Calditrichota bacterium | reverse complement strand
TGCTGCTTTCTGCGCCGTTGTTCAGCGCCGGCAGGGAAGCGCATTGGATCTGTTCCACCGGAAGCGCCCCCTGGGGCGAGCAAATAGTGCCCACGGCGGTCTTTGACGGTACTGATCATCGCGTGTTGGTGATCGATCCGGATATTGAATTTCAAGAGATCGACGGATTCGGCGGCTGTTTCAATGAGCGGGGTTGGGATGCTCTTTCATTCCTGAGTCAAGGGGAGAGGGAACAGGTGTTGAATGAATTGTTTCATCCCGTCACTGGCGCGAAATTCAGCCTCTGCCGCATGCCGATCGGGGCGAATGATTACTCTTTCGATTATTACTCCCTCGCTGATGTGGCGGAAGATTATGACCTGCGTCATTTTTCCATGGAGCGGGAGCATAAATATCTCATCCCCTATATCAAATCCGCCCTGCAGGTGCAGCCGGAGCTCACGTTGTTCGCCTCCCCGTGGTCACCGCCGCAGTGGATGAAAATCAACGGCTTTTATGCCTGTCAGGGACAAAAAGAGACCTCCCGTCTGCGCTGGACGCCGGAGGTTTTGCAGGCCTATGCGCTTTATTTCTCCAAATTCATTCAGGCATACCGCGCTGAAGGCATTCCGGTTCAAGCGCTTCATGTGCAAAACGAGGTGGATGCCTGTCAAATCTTTCCCTCGTGTCTGTGGAGCGGGGAGGAACTGACCGAATTTTATCGCGATTATCTGATTCCGCGGTTGGATGAGGATCGGGTGCAGATCGAGCTGTGGCTGGGCACCATCAATTACGGCGATATCCGTCATTATGCCGATGTGATGTTCGCCGATCCATTGTGCCGCGAGCGCGTGACCGGCGTCAGCTATCAATGGGACGGCAAACACGCGGTCGCCGAAACGCATCTGAAATATCCGGAGAAAAAGATCATGCAGAGCGAGAACGAGTGCGGCGACGGCGCCAATGATGTCAAGGCAGGTCTGTACACCTTTAGTCTGATGAAAAAGTATTTTGAAGGCGGCGCCAACTCTTACATCTATTGGAACATGGTTCTTGATGAATCGGGAATGAGCACCTGGGGATGGAAGCAGAATGCCATGATCACGATCAATCGTGACTCGCGGTTGCCGATTTATAATTTTGAATTCTATGTCATGAAGCATTTCAGCCATTTCATCGACCCCGGCGCACGACGCATTAAAACCGCGGGATATAATGAAGAGGCCCTGGCCTTTAAAAATTCCGACGGCAGCATCATTGTCGCGCTGATGAATGACAGTTTCATTAACAAATACATCACCCTGCGTCTGGGAAAAGAGATGATCCAGGTGAACGTGCCGAGCGGATCGGTGAACACCATTGTCTTTTATTCTCGATAGAAAACGATACTCTGAGGAACCGCCTGGCTATGAAATTCGTCTGTCTCCTTTCGTTCATGCTGTACTCCCTGGTTTTGAGTCAAAGCGCCATTCAGGCTTTGTTGATCGAGACACCGCTTCAAATCGACGGCTGGGTCGACGAGGCGGTGTGGGGGACCCTCCCGGCAATCGAGCAGCTGCAGCAACGACAACCGCACATCGGGCAGCCGATGAGCGAGCAGACCTGGATTGCTCTGTGTCAAGATGAGCATAATTTGTATTTCGCCTTCAAGTGCTTTGAAAGTCGACCGGAAAAAATCACCGCGAATGAGTTGGCGCGCGATATTTCTCTCTCGTACGAGGATAAAATACAGATCATCATCGATACCTTTTACGACCAGCGCAACGCATACTGGTTTCAGATCAATCCGCGCGGCTGCATAGGCGACGCGTTGGTGAGCCAAAACGGCGCAACGCTCAACAAATCGTGGGACGGTCTGTGGAGCGGCAAGGCGCACATCACTTCCTGGGGATGGGAGGGAGAGATCGCCATCCCGTTCAAAACCATCAGTTTTCGCGAAGGGCAAGATGTGTGGGGATTGAAAATTCTGCGTCAGGTCAGTTGGAAAAATGAGGTCGGTTATTGGCCGGTCGCCAATCTCGATAGCTATCGTTTCCAGGTTTCCGACGCCGGTCAACTCCACGGCATGGCCGTTGCCTCACAGGGCATCGGCCTCGACATTGTGCCTTATCTGCTGGCCGGAGTGGATCATTTTACTGATTCCGCCGCCGAATATCCTTTTGACATCGGAGGGGATGCATTTTACCGCTTTACCCCGGGTCTGAAAGGCGCGTTCACCCTCAATACTGATTTTGCCCAGACTGAAGTGGATGACCGACGCATCAATCTGACGCGATTTCCGCTCTATTTTGAGGAAAAGCGGGACTTTTTTCTTGATGGTGACAATTACTTTCGATTTGGTTTAAACGGAGAGAGCGAACATCCCTACTCACAGTCATTGATTCCTTTTTTCTCGCGCCGGTTGGGATTGGATGCCCATGGCGATCCGATACCGATCGTGGGAGGGGCAAAATTCACCGGGCAGGCGGGAGACTGGAACATCGGCGCCTTGAGCCTCATCGATGAACAGAACGGCAGAAACAATCCGTATGGCGTCGCCCGCCTGTCGCGCAACATCGGCGGGGGTTCGCAGATGGGATTTCTGGCCACGTCCGGTGAATCGGGCTCTATGGCCGACAACACCGTTTTGGGCATCGACCTTAAGCTGGCGACATCA
>RPQV01000709.1 GCA_003818595.1 Calditrichota bacterium | reverse complement strand
TATGCCGCAGCGCGCGGAATTCGAGTGATGCCGGAATTCGACATTCCCGGCCATTCGACCAGTTGGTTTGTGGGCTATCCTGAATACGCCTCGCAACCCGGTCCCTATACGATCGAGCGCAAGTGGGGAATCATGGATCCCACATTCGATCCCACACTCGAAAAAACCTATCTCTTTTTCGATGCCTTTTTCAAGGAAATGGCGCAGCTCTTTTCCGATGATTATATTCACATCGGCGGGGATGAAAATAACGGCCGGCAATGGGATGCGAATCCGGAGATTCAAAAGTTCATGCGTCAAAACGGCATCAAAAACAATCATGAACTGCAGTCATATTTCAACAAACGCATCCTCAAAATATTGACGGCTAATAACAAAAAAATGGTCGGCTGGGACGAGATTCTGCAGCCCGATTCTCCTCAGGATATCGTCATCCAATCCTGGCGGGGAAGGGAATCTTTGATTCATGCTGCGCAGAACGGCTACCAAGTCCTCCTGTCCAATGGTTATTACATCGATTTAATGCAACCGACGACCGATCATTACCTGAACGATCCGTTGACGGAAGATATGGCGCTCCCTCCTGATAAAACGAAATACATTTTGGGCGGAGAGGCCACCATGTGGTCGGAATTTGTGACGCCGGAAATCATTGATTCGCGCATATGGCCCAGAACTGCGGCCATTGCCGAACGGCTATGGTCGCCGGCTGATGTAGTGGATATCGAAGATATGTATCGCCGTCTAGAGTATACCAGTTTTCGGTTGGAAGAATTGGGATTGACCCATGAAAAAAATTATGACATGATGCTGCGACGATTAACCGGTGGATGCAATATCGAACCGTTGCGCACGCTGGTCGACATTGTCGAACCTCTCAAATATTACCAGCGCGGACAATACCGTGACTTTACCCAATTCAGTCCCTACACTCGCGTGATGGATGCCGCGCGGGCCGATCAAAAACGGGCGCGCTTGTTCCGAGAATTGGTCAAGGCTTTTCTGGCCGACGGGGCAAAAAGCAGCGATCAATTATTGCAGATCCGTAAGCAATTGCTCGAATGGTCCAATAATCATGAAAAATTAATACCATTGATCGATCACTCTGCCGTTTTGCAGGAAATCCGCCCGCTTTCGCAAAACCTGCATGATTGCTCACTAGTGGGAATTACCATTGTTGACGCGATTTATGATCAAAAAGAGTTGGGAACGGTTGAGGAATTTCGACAAATACTCAACAAGGCCAAAGAGCCGGTCGCACAGGTCGAATTGATGATTCTGCCGGCGCTCGAACAATTATTTGACTATTACCAAAAAATGCATTGATCAATTCGGCGCATCAGCAGCGGGTGATGACGAATCCCTCTGGTGATGCGCCGGATTTAATTCGCAAGGGGATGGCATTCATTGCGAAATCACAATGATGTCATATACATTGAGCCGATCCAGAGAAAAAGTGAGTTTTCCTTCTTTATAACTGAACTTGACCGACTGATTTTCGGGTTGGACGACGACCTTTTTCGGCTTGGCAGAGAGCATCATCTCCACTTGGAGGGGGCCAATCGGCGGAATGGCATCATAGGTGTGGACCTTGGAATCAGCGTGCGGGCCGGCCCGATTGACCAGATGCACGCTGATTTCGGTTCCTTTCTGCATGAGAGAAACATCCACGTATTCCGAACCGCTGATTCGCACCAACTGTTCTGGGAAAAGCTGATCGACTAACGATGCCAGAAACTGCCGGCTCACCGCCGAGGCGCTGTGCCGATATCTTTCGCCTAAATTCAGGTAGACTGCCGCAATTTTGCCTCTTCCTATGGTGGCGATGGACGCGGCCGTTTTCCCTTCACCCTCTTTATTCCAATAATCATAGTATCTGCCAAAGGGTTTTGCCGCTGAACTCAATTGTATATCCTGAGATAGACTGTTCGTAGAAGCAATCCAATTGTCAGCTTCAAGCCCATTTTTGCACATTTTTGCTTCACCCAACAGCTTGACGCCCAAATGATCTTCAAACAATTGCGCCGCTTTCGGACCAATGATCAGCAATCGGCCTCCACGCTCAATGTAGCTGAGCAACATGGCTTTCATCTCATCGGTGATGGTTTCCCATTCAGGCCAGATGAGCAGGGGATAGGAATTGATTTTTTTGCGCAGTGTGTGGTCCATCACCACATCCACGACGTGTTGAGAGTCGAGAAGATTCTGCAGGATTCCCTGAATGGGATCGTGCGTGGCTGCCGAGGTTCCGAATAATCGGGCATTCTTGCGATAAAACGCATCGGTATGAAGAATCAATCCGATTTGCGGAATGAGATTCCAGCGGTGACAAAAGGGTTGCCGAGCGCGGCAGAATTTTGCCGCCTCTTCGGCCAGCGGCGCCATCCATTCATAAATGGAGGCATCCCGTTTCTGCGAAAGATACATCTGAAATCCGCCGCCCAATGACAATACGGCAGCCGCTTCCTGCTCTATTTGCAGCGGCATTTTCACCATCCAGGCATTGGGATCCTCTCCGTTCCAGGTGAATCCCCAGGCCATTAAATCCCAGGGCACGCCCTGTTGAGCCATCACTCTCGCTTCCAGCCGCGCTTTGTTAACAGCATCGAGAGGGGTATAATCACCGGAGATAAAG
>RPQV01000708.1 GCA_003818595.1 Calditrichota bacterium | reverse complement strand
TATCAGGAAACTCCATGATACAGTGTTCAGCCCTCATCGCGAATTCTGCAGCATTTTTCTGCGAATTCGTTATTGCATCGCTCTTCGGGATTTCTGTTACAAGCCGTTCAAATTCGCCCTCTTCCTGGATGCAATAACCGGAGGATAATCTGAGAACCGCCGGGTCATTTGGATTGGATTGCATAAAGTACAACATCGGAAGCGTGACCAATCCCTGTCGCAGGTCACCACCAACAGGTTTTCCCACAGTCGATTCGTCCCCGATATAATCCAGCACGTCATCAACGATCTGGAATGCCATCCCCAGTTCGTAGCCAAATTTTCTTAATATTTCAACCTGGCGGCGATCAACTTTGCTGATAACCGCAGCCGTGTGAGTTGAAGTTTCGAATAATGAGGCTGTCTTGGCATAAATACGGCGGTAATACTCCTCAACCGTCGTGATACACCGGTTAGAAAATAACTGGTCCACTTCACCATTTACGATTGTCATAAGGGTTATTGCAATCAAGCGCATCACTTCGACAGAGTTCGTCTTGGAAGCCATATCCGATGCTGAAGCAAAAAGGAAATCTCCTGTAAGTACCGTGGCTGCCGGTGACCATTTTGAGTTTAAAGTGGGAATCCCACGCCGGAGGATTGATCCATCGATCAGGTCATCATGAACAAGGGTCGCCGTGTGCAGCATTTCGATGGCGGTTGCAAGGGTGACCATTGATTCAAATTCGGCATTTAACATGCTGCCAACCAGAAGTATGATCCTGGGTCTGATTCTCTTACCCCCCGAAGCCAGGATCAGCGCGGTGGCTGATTTCAGATCAGGGTGATAATCCTCCACCTGTCGCAACATCATTTGCTCTACAGTGTCGAGGCCTTTTTGTATGTAGGGGAGGGTGGCTAAAGATGCGACCAAGTCATCATTTCCAATTGAATAAAGTCTTCGCGTTATTGGTTGTTATTGCAGCAACCTCTTTTATATCACAATGTTGCAATTCTGCGAGCCTTTCTGCAATCACAGGTATATACGACGGCTCATTTCTTTTGCCTCGATACAGTTGTGGTGCTAAAAAAGGGCCATCTGTTTCAAGTACAACATGAGATAGTCCAAGTTTACTAAAAACATCATGTTTCTCGGCGGCATTTTTATAGGTAATTGGACCACCAGCCCCGATGTAAAAACCCAATTTTTCGGCTTTAGTTGCGTCGTGAAAGTCGCCTTCAAATGCATGAAAGATACCTTTGAGATGAGTGCCTTGTATTTCGGAATAGCTGTCTTCGATGATCTGAAAAAGGTCTTGTAATGAATTGCGGCTGTGAAGGATCACCGGTTTTTGGTGTAAAAAGGCTAAGTCCAAAAACAAGTGCAACACTTCCCACTGTGTCTCTTTTTGATCCTGCCGGTGGTAAAAATCCAGCCCGATCTCGCCAATGGCAACCACTTTTTCACATAACAGCAGGTCTTCAAATGACTTAATTTGATTTTGGTCGAAGCTTTCAACCTCTTCCGGATGGACACCAACAGCCGCGAAAACCTGGTCATATTTCATCGCCAGGGCAACCGCTTCGCGGCTTGATGCGAGGTCAAGGCCTGGAACAACGATCTGCTTCACTCCAGCCTCTATTGATCTGTCGATGACAGAATCAAGGTCTTCCTCGTAAGCGTGAAAATTCAGGTGACAGTGGGTGTCAACAAATTCCACAATCAGGCCAATCCGGCTATTTTTTGACCATCCTTGAGGATCGCCTGTACTTTATCGGCGTGAGTAGTCTCGCAATAGACTCTCATGATAGGTTCGGTACCAGAGAACCGGATCAGCAGACAGCCGCCGTCTTCGAGGCAGAATTTGAATCCGTCCAGTGAATTGAGCCCAGTAACCTTTAGCCCGCCAATCGTTTGTGGTTTGGCATTCAGGATCATTTTTTCACGGGTTGCACGATTGCCTGAAAATGCCGTGTCAATGCGGTCATAATAATGCGCGCCAACCAGCTCAAATAACAGGGCAAGTAATTGTGAGGGTTTTTTATTCAATTTCACCATGAAATCCAACATGTACAGACCGGCGAGGATGCCGTCTCTCTCGGGGACATTTCCTCTAAAGGCATATCCCCCAGATTCCTCTCCGCCGATCATTGCGTCAGTTTCAAGCATTTTAGGTGCGACGTATTTAAAGCCGACTCCGGTTTCGTAAACAGGAACATTGTAGAGCTTCCCCAGTTTTTCCAACATGCTGGTGGTGGAGAGCGTCTTTACAATCGGACCACGCTGCTTCCGGATTTCGAGCAGGTAATAGGCGAGAAGCGCATATACCTGGAGTTGGTTTACGAATTTACCGTTTTCATCACCAATACCCACCCGGTCAGCGTCGCCATCCAGAATCAATAATACATCGCCATTTTTTTCAACGGTTGTTTTAAGCCCAACATCGATATTTGGCTGAATCGGTTCAGGTCGTATCATTTCAGGGAAGATCGGATTCCTTGTGTTGTGAATCTCGATCACCCTGGTACTACCACCAGTAAGCAGCCGTGTGAACCAACCTGCTCCGTTTCCCCACATCGCGTCTACGATGATGGTTAGTCCAGCTGATTTTATCGGTTCAAGGTCGATAAGTTGATTGATATGCTCAATGTAATTTTT
>RPQV01000707.1 GCA_003818595.1 Calditrichota bacterium | reverse complement strand
TTTAAGACCAATCTGAAAGGGATATATCGATGCCGATGACAAAATTTTTACACGTGGGATGCCTTTTGCTCCTAGTCGCCGCCACATCACTGCTCGGCACAGAAAAAGCCAAACCGGTGACGCCGAAAGCTTCGGTGGAGGCGAAAGCGCTGCTGGATTTATTCACCCGCATCTCCGGTCATTATACACTGAGTGGTCAACATAATTATCCCAACACTCGAGATAGAAACTCACAGTTCGCCGCCAAATATATCGGCAAAACACCGGCAGTCTGGAGCACCGATATGGGATTTGCTCAAGACGGAGATACGGACTCTTATCTGGCGCGGCCGGACATTGTCGAAGAAGCAAAACGACAACACCAGCTGGGCTCCATCATCACCATCTGTTGGCATGCCGTGCCGCCGACGGCAGACGAACCCGTCACGTTTCGTGCGCAGCCGGGTGCTTCGCCTGATTCATTGGCATCGGTGCAGGGAAAGCTGCTCGATCAACAATTCCAGGATCTACTCACCCCGGGGACAAAACTGCACCAAAAGTGGTGTGCGCAAGTGGATTCCGTCGCTTTTTACCTGCGAAAGCTGCAGCAGGCGCGTGTTCCGATTTTATGGCGACCCTACCACGAAATGAATGGCGACTGGTTCTGGTGGGGTGGAAGATTGGGGCCATACAACACCCGAGCACTCTATCGACAAATATTTGACCGGCTGGTCAACCATCATAAACTGAATAATTTAATCTGGGTGTGGAGCGTCGATCGACCCAACAAACCGGAAATGAACTTTTCCCATTATTATCCCGGGGATGACTATCTGGACATTCTCGCCCTCGATGTGTATGGCAGCGATTTTAATCCGACATATTACGACAGCCTCCTCGCCCTGGCAAACGGCAAACCATTGGTATTGGGCGAGGTCGGCAATCCGCCGACACCGGGAATATTGGCCAGCCAACCTCAATGGTCTTATTGGGTGACCTGGGCAGGAATGGTTCGCAATACCTCAAAAAGTCAATACACAGCGCTGAAAAACGATCCCCGCCTCCTCTTTAAAGAAGACCAGATATTCAGCCGGCTGATCGCACCCTTTCGCTCAGCCTGTGGACTGACGCCCTTCACCCTGCCGGTAAAAACCAGCGATAAAATGAAACCAAACTTTAACGGGATGTGGATATTTAATGAAGAAGCGAGCGAATTGGACAACATGGGCGCCGGAGCGCTCCCTTACAAACTGCAGGTCACCCAAAGTGAAAACGATTTGATGATGAGCAAGAGTTTCATCGTCGAATGGGGTGACGACCGCATCACCGAGGAGAGCGTTAAACTGGACGGCAGCGAAACAAAATCAGAATTTATGAATAATCCGCGGATCATGACGGCGAATTGGTCGGATAACGGCGATACGCTGACGATTTTTTCCCAGACCACATTCAACCGCGGCGGCAGAAGCATGGAAATGAAAGTCTCGGAAAAATGGAACGTGAAAGGACCACTATTGGTTATCCGGCAAAACTCTACAACCTTTCGCGGTGAACGGCAGATAACATTGCGGTTCGATAAAGAATAGATGCTCAAAATATGATCTCTATGAAAACAAGGCTAAAATTAATCACTTTATTGAAAAAGTGTGTTGACTTTGATCCATAAATTGATTATACTTTTATTTAGAATAATTATTATCTAGGTCTTATACTATCTTAACAGAAAATGGAGGTTACCCATGGAAGTATCACAGGAAACGCAAGTCACATCCATACCGCGAATCGGCGAAAAGGCGCCGAACTTTAAAGCAGCTACCACTCAAGGCGAAATCAAATTCCCGGAAGATTATAGCGGAAGCTGGGTGATCCTGTTCAGCCATCCGGCTGATTTCACTCCGGTCTGCACTTCTGAATTCATGACTTTTGCCTCGATGGAAGAGCAGTTCGCCAAAGCCAACTGCAAACTTGTCGGCTTGTCGGTTGACGGACTTTACAGCCACATCGCCTGGTTGAGGACGATCAAAGAAAAAATTGAATACAAGGGAATGAAGAACGTCGAAGTAAAATTCCCATTGATCGAAGACATCACCATGGAAGTCGCTAAAAAGTACGGCATGATTCAGCCGGGAGAGAGCTCCACCAAAGCCGTGCGCGCGGTATTTTTTATCGATCCCAAAGGCATCATCCGCACCATCATCTATTATCCGCTCAGCCTCGGGAGAAATTTTGACGAATTGTATCGTGTGGTCATTGCCCTGCAGACGGCCGATGCGTTTTCAGTCGCCACCCCGGCTGATTGGCGCCCCGGCGATGATGTGATTGTGCCGCCCGCCGGTTCCTGCGGCGTCGCTCAGTCGCGCATGGAAGGCAAAGAAGAAATGAAATGCTATGATTGGTTTTTCTGCACCAAGAAACTGGATAAAGACAAGGTCTTATCAACCATTCTGAAAAAATAATTCCACAAGCGAAGATAGCCTGCTGCAAACAGGCTATCTTCGCGCTCCATTCACCTTTCCACTTGATTATCAGACTACAAAATCGCTACATTCTATTTGAATCATTCTCGAACCAAAAGTTGAAAAATATTCATAAACCTGTGAAAGAGACGCCATTTTGGCTGAATTAGGCAAATACAATCAATTGGCGGTGACCAGACGGACTGCCAAC
>RPQV01000706.1 GCA_003818595.1 Calditrichota bacterium | reverse complement strand
TGTGATTTTTCCGCTTTGGCCAATGTTTCGAACCAATCGGCGATTTCAGCGAACCCTTCTTCGCGTGCGATTTTAGCGTAACCGGGGTACATATCGGTGAATTCATGCGTTTCTCCGACGATCGCAGACTGGAGGTTTTTCTCCGTGTCACCGAACGGCTGATCGGTTGCCGGATCGCCGACAGCCTTGAGGTAATCCATATGTCCATGGGCGTGTCCGGTTTCGCCTTCGGCGGTATCGCGAAACAGACCGGCGATATCGGGATATCCCTCAATATCGGCTTGTTTGGCAAAATAGAGATAACGACGGTTTGCCATTGATTCGCCGCAGAAAGCATCTTTGAGATTTTGGTGCGTTTTAGTTCCTTTGAGTGTCGGCATAACGATACTCCTCATGAGTTTAGGGGTGAACGAACTGATTGACTGCAATTAGCACAAATCCCTTCAAATTGAACCTGATATCCTGAGACCTCGAATCCGTTGCGCACGTTTTCAGGCAACGATAATGGAGGGATCACCGATTGATCAATATCGATCAGTTGTCGGCAGCGGGTGCAGAGCAAATGATGGTGTGGTTCACTATTTTTATCAAATCGAGCCATATTGTGCAGCCGATTGATTTGCGCGATCCAACCCTGCTCAACAAACACTTCCAGATTATTGTAAACGGTGGCCAGAGAAATCGTCGGATGTTCTAATCGAACCTGATCGTAAATTTCTTCTACCGTTTGATGTCCTGCCATCCGCTGCAGCACCTTGAAGACAAGAAGCCGCTGCGGTGTTGCGGACAGTCCTTTGCTCTTGCAGGCGGTGATGAATTCTTCCAAAGTCTGAGGAATCATCTGCAAATAGTTCCTTATTAATAATTATTATTAAGACAAGGTACACATCAATTTGCAAATATCAAATAAAAAATTATGACCTGCGCAGGAGTTGTATCAAAAGCTCATATCAATTAAGTTCGTTTTGTAATGGAAGGAAATAACTATTTGATCAAGCTCTCATACGGGACAATATGGCGGTTCACGAGCCGCAGTCGCTGAGCAGCCGCTCGAATTTGCCGTAGCGGTTGACGGCATCTGAAACCATCTTTTCAATGGCTTCCATATCGCATTGTTCCAAAAGCGCAAAATTCAGCAGAAATCGACTATAATCGTCCAGCAGCAGCACCAGATAGACTTTTTGTTTGTGAACGTGAGATTCACAAATATCAATCTGTGTCAGCTCCAATGGCCTGGATGCTTCAAAACGAAGATACTCTTTTTTCCCGGCATGGCGTTGTTCTACGGTATAGCCCGCTTCTTTGAGGCCAATTCTCTTTGCAGCGGCAAGTATCTCTACTTTCTCCTCATCTGTGTAATGCTTGATACTGTTCTTCGGGGCTGTCATGGTCTTTCACCTTAGTAAAAATAGGTAATTCACAAGGAATCCGCATTCCCAAGATCGTTCTGGAAGAAAGTCATATTGGTAACGAAGTGGAGCTCATTGCTGAACATGAGCAAATCATCATTCGATCTGTTAAGAGAAATCGCTCGTGATGGGAAAGCGCTTTTAAAGCCATGGCGCTCAATAAAGATGACAAACTCGTTATAGAAATCGAATAGTGTTTGTTTCCTGACAACTGATTAAAGCACATTTTCAAGCGTTGTCAAAAATATATTCGAATCACATATAATTGCGTCAAGCATACATCTGAGTCTAAGCCTTTCACTCAATTTCAACGCCCAACCTTCTTTCCATCTTTTAATCCGAAGAACCGGACATTGCTTCAATAAGCTCAGCCAATCAAGAGCAAATCGAGGATGGAAGCTAGATAAATTGAGAATGTATGTGAACATTTTTAAAAGAAATTTTTCAGCACTAATTAGTGGGCTCGAATTTAAAAAATTATAATCAAGAGTCAGGCCTTTGCCTGATAGAAATATGAAAATAAAACATTGAAATTATCGCTAAAAATCAGTATTTATTATACCTACAAAAAGGTAATAAAAGCAACAAAAACACAGCTTTTTTCTTTTCATCAATAGAGGGAGATACTTATGCCACATTTCCGTGTTTGCTTGTCTTTTGTCATCTTGATGACGCTGACAGCCGCACATTCTCAGGAGACGCGCCTGCTGCGTTCTCCGGCGATCAGCGACCGTCATATTGCTTTTGTCTATGCGAATGATATCTGGATTGCAGGCATCGACGGCAATGATGCCAGACGCTTGACCACCTTTACCGGCGCCGAGACGGAGCCGAAATTTTCCCCGGACGGCCGCTGGATCGCCTTTTCCGGACAATACGACGGCAACACCGATGTCTATATCGTTTCCGTAAACGGGGGAGAGCCGCAACGACTGACCTGGCATCCGGGTGACGATGCGGTGCGCACTTGGACGAATGACGGACAAGCGGTGGTGTTTGCGTCTGGCCGAACAACCGGACAGTTGGGATATCCGCAACTATTTCAGGTCAGTGTGAAGGGCGGACTGCCGCCGCAGCTGCCCATTCCCCGCGTCAATACGGGCAAATTCTCTCCCGACGGCCGCTCGTTTGTGTACCAGGAAATTGCTTCCTGGGAGAGTGAATGGCGCAATTATCGTGGAGGACAGAATAATCCCATTAGAATCATCACTCTGCAGACTCTACAGGTGCAGAAACT
>RPQV01000705.1 GCA_003818595.1 Calditrichota bacterium | reverse complement strand
TATTTTAAATTCTTTTTTCCACTCCATGAGTTCTCCAAATGATTTGTCATTGTGAATTTTCAGCAGCAACCGAAAAAATGAACCGCCAATGGACGCGAATCATTTTCCCGAAAAACAGGGCAGGGACTGATAATGGTGATCATCGACAAATGCTTACAACGCCGTTCGTTCCGAAAACACCTTGGCCTTCATTTGCGTTTATTGGCGGTAATTAGTAAATTTTATTTGCACCGCTGCAGTGGCGATTTTTAATGGCTAAAGTGATTTCCATATCCAATAGACGCCGGCCAGCATCACCAGCAATCCGCAACCGCGCTTGAACCAGACGATCGAGCGGTTGCTTTGGCTCCAGGCAAAATACCGCTGCAACTGGCTGGAGAGCGTACCCGCTGCCACGATGACGGCGCAATGGCCGACGGCAAAGGCGACAAGCAGCATGATGGCGCCCAGCGGGTCGCTGTGGCTGCGTGCAAACACCACAGCCAGCACTGGCGCGACAAAGGCAAAAGTGCACGGCCCCAAACCGATGCCGAAAAGAATGCCCAAAATGAGCGCCGACAGCGTGCCGCCTCGGCGTTGCGGCAATCGCAGCAGCGACCAGTCCAATCGGATAATGTCCATCAGATAAGCGCCGAAAAGCAAAAAGACGCCGGCGACGATGATGTTGCCGAAGCGGCCGAGGTCACCCATCATGCGGCCGGCGGCGGCGGTGATCAGGCCGATGACGGCAATCGAAACCATGATGCCGAGGGCGAACAGCAGCGACAGCGTAAAAGCGCGGCGCGTCTTATATCCGGATTCCTGTGCCAGCATACCGACCACCAGCGGGATGCTGGAGAGATGGCAGGGGCTGAGCAGAATGCTGAAGATGCCCCACAAGAACGCTCCGGCCACGGCCAAGCCGTAGGACTGTTGCAGCGTGTTGCTGAGTAAAGTCAACAGAGATTCGATCATTAGCTTTTGCCGGTCGCGGTTTTCTTTTTCAGCCCTTTTCCCATCAGGATTTTGTCAATTTCTTCTTGGGGATAAAAGCCCTCGTGGCGATGAAATTCAACGCCTTTATCGTCGAGGAAAACCTGGGTCGGAATCAGGCGAATGCCGTATTTTTTACCCGGCTCGGGATCTTTCCAGACGTCATGAAAGACCACCTTGACTTGATCGCCGTATTCTTCTTCAACCGCTTTCATTATCGGCTGCATGGCTTTGCAGGGGATGCAGTTGACCGAGCCGAGTTCGACAAAGGTGACCTGTGCTTTTGAGTTGTCTCCGGCAGTCGTCGGGTCGCCGGCCTTGCCGCGTTCGCAACCCCACAGGAGGGCGAGCATTAAAAATAGTGCAGGCAGTATGTGTTGTTTCATATTATTCTCCCTTGAGCCATTTCAGGATTTCATCTTCCTTGGGAATGCGGCCGTAGGCCTTGACCACCTCGTCCACCACCAGCGCCGGCGTCATCATGACGCGATAGGCCTGAATTTTGGCCAGTTCCGTCACTTTTTCGACGGTGACGTCGATGTTGTTTTTACCCGCGACCTCTCTGACTTTGGCTTCCAGGGTCTGACATTTCGAACAACCCATGCCTAAAATTTTAGCGACCATTGATGACCTCCGTAAAATATTTTTGTTTGAAATAAAGCGCAACATTGACCAGACCGATGAGCACGGGAACCTCGACCAGCGGTCCGATGACCGCGGCAAAGGCTTCGCCGGAGTTGATGCCGAAGACCGCGACCGCAACGGCGATCGCCAGTTCAAAATTGTTGGATGCCGCAGTAAAGGCGATGGTCGTGACGCGCTTATAATCCGCTTTGATTCGCTTGCCCATGAAAAAAGAAATCAGGAACATCAGCACAAAATAGATCAACAGTGGTACGGCAATCCGCAGTACGTCGAGCGGCAGCTGTACGATTACCTCGCCTTTAAGCGAGAACATGACGACGATGGTGAACAGCAGAGCGATCAGGGTGATCGGTGAGATGCGCGGAATAAATCGTCCGTGATACCATGCCTTGCCTTTCAGCTTGACCAGTACCAGTCGGGTGAGCATTCCGGCGATGAAGGGAATGCCGAGATAGATAAACACCGATTCGGCTATTTGACTCATGCTGATGTCCACGATGGCGCCTTTCATGCCGAGGATCGGCGGCAATACGGTAATGAACAGCCAGGCGAAGAGTGAGTAGAAAAGCACTTGAAAAATCGAATTGAGCGCCACCAATCCGGCGGCATATTCGGCGTCGCCTTTGGCCAAGTCATTCCACACGATCACCATGGCGATGCAGCGCGCCAATCCAATGAGAATCAGGCCGACCATGTAATGCGGATGATTCGATAAAAACAGCACAGCCATCGTGAACATGAGAATGGGGCCGATGACCCAGTTCTGCACC
Organism: Calditrichota bacterium; assembly: GCA_003818595.1. Classification (GTDB taxonomy): domain Bacteria; phylum Zhuqueibacterota; class Zhuqueibacteria; order Residuimicrobiales; family Krinioviventaceae; genus Fontimicrobium. Next base: position 259 of record RPQV01000705.1, on the reverse strand, counting down.
AAGGACAAAATGAGGACGCGCCAGTCGCGAAAAACCCGCCCCAGTTCTTCGTACCTGACTTTGGCTAACGGCGGGTACGTCATCAAAATCAGCCCGATGGCGATGGGCAGATTGGTTGTGCCGCGGCTCATCGACTGCCAAAATTGCGCTGCCTGCGGAAAGAAGTAACCCATCCCCACACCGATGAGCATGGCGGTAAAAATCCAGAGTGTGAGGTAGCGGTCTAAAAATGTGAGGCGTTTGCCGAGATTCATTCGTC
>RPQV01000704.1 GCA_003818595.1 Calditrichota bacterium | reverse complement strand
TTTCCCAAACCTATTTCAAAATAAAAAACTGGAGTATATACACCAATATCCGGTGAAAAGAGGTCTGTTCGAGAGAACGGAGTATTGGTATTTTAGTTCTGCCGGAGATTATGTGCTGAATCGACCCGAGCCGATTGGGGTAAAGAGGCTATGGGATAATGAGTAATTGTATGCAATATCATGATGTTTTCACACGGTACGAGGCTCTTGCATAGGAATACAAAGGGAGTGGCCTCTGAGGTGGAAAAAAGACTTTTGATACAGCCCCGGAGAAAGGGAGAGCACTGCTGCCTGGGAGGATGATAGGGGTAATGTTTTCACACAGTCTGGGAGCGTGGGAACCAGGGAGAACAGAAATCAGGCGGATTATCTTTTATAATCCTTGGCCTCGATACCGTACTGCTTCATCTTGTCGATGAAATTGCTCTTGTACATCCCCGCATTCCGCGCCGCCTGAGCGATGTTCCCCTTGGATTCCTTGAGCCGCTCGATCACAAACTTTTCTTCAAAGCTCTCGATCACCATCTGTTTCGCCGCCATGAAATTGCGTTCCTGGGGCAGACAAGGATGTGAACCGGCAGGCCGTTCAATCGGCAGATCATCCGCCGTGATTTGATCGGATTTGCTGAGCAATACTGCATAGTGAATGACATTGCGCAGCTCGCGAATATTGCCGGGAAAATCATACTGCTGCAGAATTTGTAAGGCTCCATCGCTGAAACCGGTGATCCGCTTTTTGTTCTCCGCGGCCAGCTTGTCCGCAAAATAATGCGCTAAATCGAGGATATCCTCCCTCCGCTCCCGCAGCGGCGGCACCCGCATTTCAATGACCTTGATGCGGAAATACAAGTCCTCGCGAAAACTCCCCGCCTTCACCATCTCCGCCAGATTCCGGTTGGTGGCGGTGATGATGCGCACATCAACCTTTTTCGTCCGCTTTGAACCGAGGGGAGTGAAATCCCCAAACTGAATCAGGCGCAGCAGTTTCTTCTGCGCCGCCGCACTCAATTCGCCGATCTCATCGAGAAAAATCGTCCCCTTGTCCGCAACCTCGAACCAGCCGGGTTTGCTGCGGTCGGCGCCGGTGAAGGCGCCCTTTTCATGGCCGAACAACTCGGATTCCATCAGATTTTCAGCAATCGAGGAGCAATCCAAAACGACGAGCTCCTGATTCCTGCGCGAGCTCTTCTGATGCAGCTGGCGCGCCAGCAGTTCCTTGCCGGTGCCGGACTCGCCGGCGATCAGCACGGTCGCGTTGCTGTCCGCCACCTTGTCGATCATGCCCAGCAGTTTCTGCATCGCCGGACTGCTGCCGATCATTTTGTCGTACCCTTTGAGCTCTTCCAACCGGCTGAACAACTTTTGCTGTTTTTCCAGTGAGGATTTGAGCACCAGCGAGTTCTTGATCGGCAGCGATATGAGTGTTGACAGCTCTTCGAGCAGCATCCGCGTGTCATCGTCAAAGAGCGCCGTGATGACGCGGCTGTCAATGTAGATGACGCCGAATACCTCCTCCTCCACTTGCAGCGGCGCGCAGGCGATGGAGATCAGCTGCAGCTCACGGACACTGGCGCTGGCGTCAAAATGAGGATCTTTGAGCGCGTTCCCCGAAACCCGCGTTTGGCCGGTCTCGATAACGGTGTTGATAATGGTGCGGCTGATTTCCGAATCGGGCCTGCGGATATCGGTTTTATTGATGTTGCGGGCGCATTCAAACTCAAACTCGCCGTCAGGACCAAAGATCAGCAGCATGCCGCGCTGTGCTTTGGTGCATTCGATGACTTTATCAATAGCCAGACGAATCAACGCATGGATATCATGCTCCAAGTTCAGCAACGTGCTGATTTCATAGAGGGTTTTATATTCAATCAACCCGATCTCCTCTCACATTCAACAACAAATGCCGCAGCGATCTACAAGTTAACCATTGGAAATAATTTTCTAAAGAATATTTTTCCTTATTTAATGAGCACCACCTTTTGCGCCGCACTCTGTTGATCGGAGACCAACCGCACCACATATACCCCTCCCGCCGCTGCCGCTCCCGCATCGTCTCTTCCATCCCATGAATGCCGGTGCAGACCCGCTCCATACTCCTGTTCATTCCACATGCGCACCCGTTCACCAAGAATATTGTAAACCGATATTTCGATCTTCTCGGGCTGGTCAATGAGAAACCGACAAGTCGTCTGCGAATTAAAAGGATTGGGAAAATTAGACAACAGCTGAAAGCTTGCCGGCGTCTGTTCGGCTCGCCGTTTCACCGCGGTCGCGTCGAATCCGGAAATATAATAACCGCGGCCGCTGGTGCCGACGACGATCTGCTCTCCATGATGCGGATTAAAGGCAATACAGTCTCCGCGCAACATCGGCAGACCCACATTCTGCCTGCGCCAGCTGTCACCTCCGTCCTCGGTTAAATAGACGCCGGTTGCGTAGCTGGCGTCATGATAAGGATGATCGTTGGTTACAAACGCGATGATATTCGAATCCATCGGATGCACTGTCGCTGCAGCTATATATTGATCGCCGGCGATTTTTTCCCATACGCCGTTGCGATAGCGCCACAATCCACCGGTCTGCCGCCAGGATACTGCATAAACCACATTCTCATCCTGAGGATCAACCGTTATGCGGGTTGCCGGCTG
>RPQV01000703.1 GCA_003818595.1 Calditrichota bacterium | reverse complement strand
TGCCGAGGTTGATGATGTCATGCTGGACTATTCAATCGACAATGGATTGAATTGGATAGGGATTACCGCGAGCACGCCTGATGATGGCACACATCCATGGACGGTTCCCAATACTCCTTCCGCAGCCTGTTTGGTTAAAGTGTCGGATACGGATGGTTCACCCTTTGATTTGAGCAATTCCGTTTTCACGATTGTCGCTGCAGGCCGGCAGGGGGATGTCAATGGCGATACCGCGTCCAATTCGACGGATGCGCTCATCATTCTCAGTTGCGATGTCGGACTGAATACCGCGCAATTCTGCCCGATGAACTGCGGTGATGTGAACGCAGACGGAATGGTCAATTCCACCGATGCCCTCATTATCCTCTCTTATGATGTCGGACTGAACGTTCCGTTTCCTGTCGGACAAAGCGGATGCAATAGCCAAGTCGCTCCATGTCCCGGATGCGGCCCTTGACGCATCTGAAACCATTTTCTCATTCGCTTTGAGGTCATTTCATTGGAGAAATCATCAACACCGCGCCGCCGCTGCCCGCCATCTTGAGATTAATCTTATCGCCTGCGGCAATGATGTTCTCAAATGTCGTCAGGCGATCGGGATAATCCGCCGCTTCTTCAGCATCCGCCCAATGCAATAGTTTATATTGGCCGCTCTTGAGGAAATCCAGCGCAATCGTCGCCGACCTGGCCTGCTCGTTGGTCATGGCGCCGATGAACCATGCGTCACCCGAACGACGCGCGATGATGATGAATTCTCCCGGATAGCCGTCAAGCACTTTAGTTTCATCCCACGTGGTGGGCACGCGCTTTAGGAAATCTAATCCGGCCGGAGAAACACGGTAGTTGTAGGGAGAATCGCACATCACCTGCAGCGGGCTCTCATAGACCACCAGCATGGCGAGCTGCTGGGCGCGGGTGGTCATCACGAACGGTCCCGGCGCGTCGCCGCCGACGATGCGGAAGGTGGCGGGCGTCTTGTTGCGGAATCCGCCGGGGGTGTAATCCATGGGACCGCACAGCATGCGCGTGAACGGCAGGGTGACATTGTGAGTCGGGGTGATGCGGTCGCTCCACTTGTTGTATTCATTACCGAGCACCCCTTCGCGGGTCAGCAGGTTGGGATAGGTGCGGCGAAAGCCGTCAGGCTTGTAGGCGCCGTGAAAATCGACAGCAAGATGATGCTTCGCCGCCAGTTTGACCAGGCGGTGGTAAAAATTGACCATCTCCTGATCATCGCGGGCCATGAAATCGACCTTGACGCCCGCCACGCCCCATTTTTCATAGAGCGGAAAAACTCGGTCCATTTGCCGATTGGCATTGTCCCAATCCAGCCAAACCAGGATTTTCACCCCTTTTTTGCCGGCATAGTCGACCAGTTCTGGAATATTGATGACCGCGATTGATTTGCTCAGATCGGCAGCAGGATTCCCCGCAGCGCCCATGGGTTGGTTCGGATCAAAAGGCGGACCATACCACTCCCAATCCACCAATTGGTACTCCCACCCCATCTCCGCCGCCAGATCGATAAAGTATTTCATCGACGGATTATTGACACCCATCGTGCCGTTAAAATCGGGCGCGTAGCTGCCGGGCCACCAGCGATCCCATGCTGAAATGCCAGGCTTGATCCACGAGGTATCCTCGATCTCGCAGGGATCGGCCAGATTGAGTATGATGTTGGATTCGATCAGATCGCCCGCTCGATCGCCGATCATGATGACTCTCCAGGGCGACAGACGCGGCGCCTGGGAGATGACGGCGACATCGGGCTCGTCCAGTCGCGGCGACAGCACCGAGACCACGGCATTGGGGGTCGTGGTGCGGGCGAAATAGAGACCGGCCCAATCGGTGAGATTGGCCTCGGTCAATGCCGCCCAGGCATGAGGAAGCTGCAGCAGCAGCGGACAGCCGATGGTCTCTCCCACCCGACAGGCGCTGAGCAACTTTTTGTTATATTCACCCTCCTGATGCGTCTGAAATCCACCATAGTTCACCGCCCACACCTGCGGATCGCCGGGGAAATGGTACTCGCTCACCTCGCGGCTCAATTTAAAGGCATCGAATCCGCCGTCGGCGGGCAGCCCATAACGAAAGGCGACGCCGTCATCATACGCACGGACACTGAAGGTGATGGAGCGGTTGGGTGCCCGGTTCTCCCGCAGCTTCAGTGTCATTTCATTGCAGGCGTTGATCACGGAGCGGCTTTTACCGACCACCGTCTGCCAGGTTTCGCTGATTGAACGTCGTGACTCGTCGACGATGACGAGATGAGTCGCCAGCGAAGGCAATCCTTTGAAATCGAGGCGAAACGGCGAATCGAGCAGAACCGCTTTACCGTTGTAGGCGACCGAATAGTAGAGGCGTTCACCGGCCGGATAGGGTTCCAGCAGCTCTTTGACCTCGACCGAGACCGCAATCCGGCCGTCGGGCGAGAGCACCGTCGCGGCAAAGGGAACCGCCGTAAAAGAGATGAAGAATAAAAGGATGAAGGACAGTTTGAGCGGATAATGCATGGTGTGACTCCTTGTGATCAGTTGTTCGGCGATCATGGGAAATGTTGATCATTTTACATAGTGATCACGAAAATACGCCTTTTTTTCATTTTATGAAACAATTTTCAATAGTGCATCCGGAAATTAACGCAGAGGCGCCGAGGC
>RPQV01000702.1 GCA_003818595.1 Calditrichota bacterium | reverse complement strand
TTTTTTGATGAAAATTGGAACAGCAAAAGCACCCGCGTCTCTTTCGGCCATGACATTGAAGGAAGCTGGCTGCTGTGCGAAGCAGCGGACATCCTGGGCAATGAATCGATTAGGCGGCAAGTTCGCAGCCTCGCCCTGAAAATGGCCGACAGTGTCCTGGCCGAAGGCGTGGACAAGGATGGCGGTGTGATGAATGAAGGCGACGGTAACGAAATTGTTGACAGCGACAAGCATTGGTGGCCGCAGGCCGAGGCGGTTGTTGGCTTTATCAACGCCTATCAATTGAGTCGCGATGAAAAGTATCTGCAGGTTGCCGCCGCCGTCTGGGGATTCATCGAGCAGTGCATCATCGATAAAGCCCATGGAGAATGGTTCTGGCGCGTCTCGCAGAAACGGAAACCGTATCTGGATGAACCCAAAGTATCTGAATGGAAGAGCGCGTATCACAACAGTCGCGCCTGCCTGGAAATATTGAATCGAATCGACAAAATCAATCAGGAGGAGAGGTAATGGACAAAATTATTTTCGAGCAGCAGGTCAGAAAATTGATGACCGAGCATCATCATTTGACCAGCCGTCCGAACATCAAATTGCCCAGCCGCAACAATGTCTACTGCCGCTATAAATATCCGGTTTTAGAGGCTTCGCACACGCCGGTTTTTTGGCGCTATGACCTCAATTATAGCACCAATCCCAATCTGCTGGAACGATTGGGGGTGAATTGTGTCTTTAATTCCGGCGCCATTGAATTGAACAACAAGGTTTACCTCATGGCGAGGGTGGAAGGATTCGACCGCAAATCCTTTTTTGCGGTGGCGGAGAGCGACTCCGGCGTTGACGGCTTTAAATTTTGGGATTACCCGGTGGTGATGCCCGAAACCGACGATCCTGACATCAATGTTTATGATATGCGCCTGGTCCGCCATCAGGACGGCTGGATATACGGCCTGTTCTGTTCCGAACGCAAAGACCCGACCGTGCCGCGGGAGGACACCTCTTCAGCGACGGCAAAGGGAGGTATCGCCCGCACCAAAGACTTGAAAACGTGGGAACGGTTGCCCGATTTCGTCTCTCCTTCGCCGCAGCAGCGCAATCTCGTGCTCCATCCGGAATTCATCGACGGCAAATACGCTTTCTATACCCGGCCGCAGGATGGATTTATCGATACCGGCAGCGGCGGCGGCATCGGCTGGGCGCTCTCCGAGAGCATGAATCCAGCCGTGACGCACGAGGAGATCATTGTCGATGATCGGCGCTATCACACCATCAAAGAGGTTAAAAATGGTCAGGGGCCGGCGCCGATCAAGACCAAACAGGGCTGGCTGCATCTGGCCCATGGCGTGCGCAACTGCGCCGCCGGCCTGCGCTATGTGCTCTACATGTTTATGACCGCGCTCGATCAGCCCTGGAAGGTGACCCATGCTCCCGGCGGTTTTTTCATCGCGCCCGAAGGAGACGAGAGAATCGGCGATGTCTCGAATGTGACCTTTGCCAACGGTTGGGTGCAGCGCGGTGCAGAGGTGTTGATGTATTATGCCTCCTCTGACACGCGCCAGCATGTCGCCGTATCGACCGTGGACAAGCTCGTCGACTATGTCGTCAACACCCCGCCGGATGCCGGGCGTTCCTACGCCTGCGTGCAGCAGCGGCTAAAGCTCATCGAGCGCAACCTCAAGGCGCTGAAGGAGATGGATATACCGCTGCAATAAGTCAAACTATCGGCTAAATCAAAATCGCAAGTCAGTATGATTTGCGATTTTTTTTTGTGGCGACCTCGATTTTCTCGGCCGCGATAACCGTCGATCGCCTTTCGTACAGAATATTTTGCCTTTGAATAGTCAAGTTAGTCTGTGAATCGTCGTCGCTGACGATGCCGGATATGATGCGGGCGTTGAGCGACAAGGATGAGACGCTGCACCGCATGGATTGCTCAGTGAACGACAAGATTTCGGCATTCAGGGATAATATTCGGTCATAACTCGACAGGCGCAGGGCATTGCACGATAGGCAATAGGTATCGCATGACAGGCGAAGGGCATCGCGCGTCAGGCGACGGGAGTTTCACGACAGGCAACAGGCATCTCACGACAGACAGCGAGCATCGCGCGACAGGCGACGGGCATCTCACGACAGGCAAAAGGCATCTCACGACAGACAGCGGACATCGAGCGATAAGCGACGGGCATTTCACGGCCGGCAAAAGGCATCTCACGACAGCCAACGGACATCTCATGACGGCCAACGGGCATTTCACGACAGACAACGGACATTTCACGACAGACAACGGGCATTGCACGACAGCAACTGAACATTGCGAGACGTAAAGCACATGTCGACCGATGATCGTAGTGCTCTGTTCGAGACAGAGTCGCCAGTTTTCGGCAAAGCAGCAGTTAAATCGAGGGCAAAGTCGGCTTTCTGAGCCGGAGAATCGAGTGTCAAGCCGATGCGCCGAGGCCGATCCTGTTAATTCTTCTTTGCGGTGCTTTGCGTTTTTTGCGGCTTTGCGTGAATATTTTCTGTCGTCAGGCGAATTGATTTATTCCCAAAACTAAGGTGCTACATTTCATGGAATGGCGGGAGGATTAATCCGCATTAATCCAAGAGTTCGGCGCCCGGGGGAAGTGAAAATGGAGATGAAATTGATGAGAGTGAACTGC
>RPQV01000701.1 GCA_003818595.1 Calditrichota bacterium | reverse complement strand
CCGCAGGCGCTGCTGCAGAACCTGGGCGTTCAGGATAACACGGCCTCGGTCGAACAGCGCAGCGAAGAGGAAAACCAACTGGCTCAATTCGTCTCGGTGGTGCTCGCCGACACTGAAGATGTTTGGTCGCTGCTGTTTGAACAGTCCGGCAACAGCTATCGTCCACCCAAACTGGTCCTTTTTACCGATGCGATTCAATCGGCCTGCGGCTATTCGAGCGCCGCCACCGGACCGTTTTATTGTCCCGGCGATGAAAAGGTCTACATTGATCTGGGCTTTTTCGCCGAACTGCAGAACCGCTTTCAGGCGTCAGGCGATTTCGCCATGGCGTATGTCATCGCCCATGAGATCGGCCATCATGTGCAGAACCTGATGGGAATCAATGATCAGGTGATGGCGCTGCGCGGCAGGACAACCGAAAGGGAATTCAACCGCTATCTGGTTCGACTGGAACTCCAGGCCGATTTTCTCGCCGGCGTCTGGGCGCATCATGCTCAACGGCTGAGCAACATCCTGGAAGAGGGGGACATCGAAGAGGCCCTCAATGCCGCCGCCGCCATCGGCGACGACCGCATTCAGAAACAGACCACCGGCCGCGTCGTGCCCGACGCTTTCACCCACGGGACATCGGAACAACGCGCGCGCTGGTTCGTGAAAGGATTCAAGACCGGCGACATCGAACAGGGCGACACCTTTTCAGCAACGGTGTTATGATCATTTCCCCACGACCGAGTCGGCTCGATATTTAAATTTGTAAATTAGGAGATTATGAGAAAGAAACAGTTTTTGCGACGGATATTTTTGTTTTTAGTGTCTATCTTGGCCACAACAGCGGCTGCAGCGGACTCTACCGCCGCCGGGCAGGCGGATTTGACCAGCAGCAATCTTCCCCTGGTGATCATCGACACCAACGGCAAATCGATCGCCAATGATCCCAAAATCACGGCGCACATGAAGATCATCAACAACGGCGCGGGAAAACTGAATTATATTACGGATCCCCCCACCGATTATGACGGACTCATCGGCATCGAGGTGCGCGGCCATCACTCCTCCGGATTTCCCCAGTTTCTCTATGATTTAACGACGCCCACCGAGACCGGCGAAAATCTGAACGTGTCGCTGTTGGGATACCCGCAGGAGAATGACTGGATTCTCCTCTCCAGCTATAATGAAAAATCGTTCGCCCGCACCACCTTGTCGTTTGATCTGTTCCGCAGCATGGGTCACTATGCTCCCCGCGCCCAATTGTGCGAGGTGATTCTCAACTCGGCTTATCAGGGCGTCTATGTATTCACCGAGCAGATCAAACAGGATAAAAATCGGGTGAACATCGCCAAGCTGAAACCCACGGAAATTGCGGGCGACAGTCTGACCGGCGGCTATATCCTCAAGATCGATTATCACGGTTCCGATGACAGTTGGCAGTCGGCATACCATCCATTGGGTCACCCGGAACAGCGGGTTTATTTTGTCTATTATGAACCGAATCCCGCAGAAATCACCACCGAGCAAAAGAGATATATCAAGGCATTTGTCGAGTCGGCGCAAAGAGTGCTCTACAGCGACAATTTTGCCGATCCGTCCGCCGGTTATCGCAACTATTTTGACATCGATTCCTTTATCGATTATTTCATCCTCAGCGAGGTCGCGCGCAATGTCGACGCGTATAAAAAGAGCCGTTTCTTTTCCAAAGACCGCGACAGCCGCGGCGGGCTGCTGCGCGCAGGGCCGGTGTGGGATTTTGACTGGGCGTGGAAGAACATCACCGAGGGGATTTACGCCAACACCGATGGGTCGGGGTGGTCTTATACCATCAATGATTACCGACCGGATGTTTACCCACCCGGGTGGTATTATCGGCTGCTGCAGGACGGCAAATTCACCAATCAGCTCATCGATCGTTATTTCGAATTGCGCGCCGGACGGCTCAGTCTGGATTTTATGAACAATTATATCGACTCGGTGCGCACCATTGTCGCCGACGCTCAGGTGCGCCATTTCAAGCTCTGGCCCATCAATCAGACCAATCCGGCGCCCGAAGTGGAACCGCCGTCGCGCAGCTATGATGAAGAGATCGCCAAATACAAGGTATGGATTCGTCGGCGCATCACCTGGCTCGACGCCAACATGCCGAAACTGCGGCAAAAGATCACCGTCAACGCCGAGGAATCGCCGCAGCCGTCGCCGACGACATTTCGATTGTTCCCCAATCCGGCTGCGGACAGGCTGTACATTGAATCGGGCAAACCCATGCGCCGGGTGCAGATATACAATGTCCTGGGCAGGCTGGTGTATGATGAGCGGCTGAATGATTCTTTTTCGGAGAAAATAGCGGTGCAGACGCTGCAATCGGGTATCTATTTCATTCGGCTGCAGCAGGCGGACGGGGAGGTGGCGGGGTTTGAGCAGGTTATTACGCGCTGACCCCTCGACTTCGCTCGGGGACCTCCCTTCGACTGCGCTCAGGAACCTCCCTAAAAAGTCATTGCGAGGCGTTCGTCCATTTTTTAGAATTCATAGTCGGTCTTTGTTGAACGCCGAAGCAATCTCCGGCCTTCATGCAACCATTAAACCTGTGCAAATCACAAAAAAAGAATCTCAGCAGAACTATAAAGTACTCTCCCGCTGCATCCATGAAGCGAAGCCCAGCTTCGAGTCT
>RPQV01000700.1 GCA_003818595.1 Calditrichota bacterium | reverse complement strand
TTTTGGATTTATCATCAAGTGGGTTGCGCCATTTATCGGAAAACAGGCAGTGTCAACCCTTACAAGATGTGGATCGAAGGCTATATCGATCCGCAATATGCACAAACGGTAGAGAAAATGATCGATCTCACCGAAAAGTCAGCTGCTGTCGCCTCGCCGTCTGATCAGAAAAATATGCAGGCGGTATTCATTTATTCAACGCAATTGGAATTGCAATTTTGGGAAGCTGCTTATCGCCTGGAAAAATGGCCTTTTCTCCGGTGATGACATTTATTTACTTTTTAAACCATTTCACACTTGGTTTTTTGCGCATATTTTTGTAAATATCTGCACATGTGATACGATCAATAAACCAGGCAGTCTTTCGATGACCAGGAATGAGCTGACGGCCATATTGACGCAAATAAGCGGAACCCGGATCGCTGTCTATGGCGACTTTTGTCTGGACGCCTACTGGATTCTGGATGATGCCGGCGGCGAGATTTCCGTTGAAACCGGCTACCAGGCGCAGGCCGTTCGACAACACTATTACACGCTGGGAGGCGCCTCCAATGTGGTCGCCAATCTGGCGGCGTTGCAGCCTGCGTCCATTTCAATCGTCGGCATCATCGGCGATGATATATTTGGACGAGAAATGCTTCGTCAATTCGATCAACTAGGGATTGATTATAAAACACTGATCATCTCCCAAAATTCTTTTGACACAGTGGTATTCGGCAAACGTTATCTGCAGGGATTGGAGAAACCGCGGATCGATTTTGGCTTTTTTAATCAGCGCAGCGCTGCTCAAGAAGATCAAATCATCACCAATCTGGAACAGGTTTTGGAGCGAAACGATGTCCTGATATTTAATCAACAAGTACCGAACACGCTGTCACTTCGTTTTATTGCTCAAGCCAATCGCCTGTTTTCTGATTTCGCTCGAAAAATCATTATCGTAGATTCACGGCATTATGGATCAGAATTCCATGGTACTTGCCGTCAAACCAACGAGGCAGAAGCAGCAGCGTTTTCGCAGACGCCGCTCAAACCCGGCCGTCACCTTTCTGAAAAAAAACTGAAAGCATTCGCTCGTCACTGGTATTCACAGCTGCAAAAGCCGATATTCATCACGTGCGGTTCCGGAGGCTTGTCATTGTTTGATGAATTAGGCTTTTATCAGGTCCCGGCACTGCAGCTGCAAAAGCCGCTTGATCCTGTCGGTGCCGGTGATACCACGGTAAGCGCTTTGGCCGGAGCATTGGCATGCGGATTATCCGCACGGGTTGCCGCCCAATTTGCGGTTCTCGCTGCTGCTGTTACCGTACAAAAATTATTTCAGACGGGTGTCGCTGTTCCACAGGAAATATTAGACATTTATGATCAATATTTTTAAATCAAGTCATCACTAACCTGGAGGATTTTTATGATCAAGTATGTTTCGTTCTTTTTATTCATCATTGGTTTGACGCTCTGTTCCGCTGAACCGACTGTTGAACCTTTTCTCGGTCGCTGGGCGCTTTTTTTGCCCAATGGCGCGGGTTGGCTGGAAGTGAAACAGGAACAAGGCTACATCGATGCCGATTTACTTTGGTATGGCGGGAGCGTTGTCCCGGTAAGCGATGCTTATTTGGATGGTGAAAGCCTGGTGGTGACGCGCGCCGACCGACGGGTGGTAAAAAAGAATGAAAAAGGAGAACCCTTGCGCGTCTTCACCCGCTCGGAGATTTTTAAATTTATGTTTTACGGCGATCAGCTCGTCGGAAAACAAATTTCACCCAATGGCAATGGTCTTGGCGTGGAAACTCTCACCTTCACCGGCAAAAAATGTCCTCCTCTGCCTCCTGCCCCGGATCTGAGCAAAGCTGAATATGGGGAACCCATTCAGTTATTCAACGGTCAGGATCTGACAGGCTGGAAACTTGTCGAGGAAAAAAATGTCAACGGCTGGAAGGCTGAAAAAGGCGTGCTGATCAATAATCCTGTGCAGGAAGAAGGAAAGCCGCACATCAATTACGGTAACTTGCGGACTGAGGCTGCATTTGCAGACTTTAATCTTAAACTGCAGGTGAATGTGCCCGCTAACAGCAACAGCGGCATTTATCTGCGCGGCATCTATGAAGTGCAGGTGGCAGATACCTATGGTCGTGAACTTGACAGCCATAACATGGGAGGTATTTACAGTCGAATCACCCCCACCGTTGCGGCGGAAAAGCCGGCGGGTGAATGGCAGGATTTTGACATCACCTTATGCGACAGACATATCACCGTGGTGTTGAACCATAAAAAGATCATCGACAATCAACCGGTCTTCGGCATCACCGGCGGCGCTCTCACTGCATGCGAAGTCTGCCCTGGACCCATCTATCTCCAAGGTGATCACGGCACAGTATCTTATCGCAACATGGTACTCACGCCGATTAAAAAATGAGTTCAATAAAGTTTGCCGCTTTAAACAAGCACACAAGAAAGCGCCAAGTCTTGGTGACTTTTCGTGCATGGTTTTTCTTTGCGTCTTTGCGTGAACTGAATATACATGACGACTGAAACGATTCACGCAAAGCCGCCAAGAACGCAAAGAAGGATTGACAGGGTCGGCATCGCACGGGGCAGAAAAGTCTTTGCGTCTGCGCAAGCCGATTATTGTTATACTTTTTCCGGGACGATGTACGGCGACCGATAAGC
>RPQV01000699.1 GCA_003818595.1 Calditrichota bacterium | reverse complement strand
GTGCAGGTAGACGTTACCAAAATGCAAAAAGAAGAAATCCGCCGTCTCACCCGACGATATACGGTCAATATTATGCCGATCATCGGTCCGCATTCGGACATTCCGGCGCCTGATGTGAACACCAACGCTGAAACCATGGGATGGATCATGGATACGGTCAGCATGTACCGCGGCGCCACCGTTCTTGATATTGTCACGGGTAAATCGACTGACCTTGGCGGTAGTTTGGGCAGGCGAGAGGCCACCGGAAGAGGCGTTATGTTTCATACTCTGGAGCTGCTGAAACGTTGGCATAAAAAACCGAGTGAGATCACAGTTGCCGAACAGGGGTTCGGAAATGTGGGCAGTGTGAGTGCCGATTTGTTGCACAAAGAGGGATGTCGTGTCGTCGCAGTCAGCGACGTGAGCGGTGCGTATTATAATCCCAATGGCCTGCCGCTTCGCAGGATGATCGAATATTGTGCGACCTCAAAAAATCATTATATCGAAGGATTTGATGCTCCCGGAATGACCAAAATCAGCAATGAAGAATTGCTTGAACTGGATGTCGATATTCTGGTGCCCGCCGCCTTGGAGCAGCAGATCACGATTAAAAATGTTGATCGCATTAAAGCCAAAGCTATCGTCGAAGGCGCAAACGGACCGACAACACCGGAGGCAGAACGAATTCTTGCTCAAAAAGGGGTAATCGTGCTGCCGGACATTCTGGCAAATTCAGGCGGCGTCGTTGTCTCCTATTTTGAATGGGTGCAAAGTATTCAATCCTTCTTCTGGGATGAGGATGAAGTGAACAAAAACCTAAAATCGGTGATGGTCAAAGCCTTTTCTGAGGTTTGGGAGCTGTCACAGAAGGAAAAGATTACCCCGCGGGATGCGGCGATGATGATTGCTGTCAATCGTGTAGGACTGGCAATGGAAGAACGCGGCATTTTCCCATAATTTTCTTTTAATTTTATGCAGTTGTTATTAAATTGTCTGGTAAACATACAATATACATTGCAAAACGGAGGATAAGCATGGCACTAAAACTCACGCTTGGGAAAAAAGAATATTTTCCCGGTATAAAACAGATTCAGTATGAAGGCCCGGGCTCAAAAAATCCGCTGGCATTTAAATGGTACCAACCGGATGCCGTGGTTGCGGGGAAACCCATGAAGGAGCATTTCCGTTTTGCAATCGCCTATTGGCATACGTTCTGCAATGCCGGTAGCGATCCGTTCGGAAAGGATACGATTGATTTTCCTTGGGATGCTTCATCGGATCCGATTCAGGCGGCCAAAGATAAACTGGACGCTGCTTTTGAATTTTTTACCAAACTCGGCGTCGAATTCTATTGTTTCCATGATCGTGATATGGCGCCGGAAGGCAAATCCGTCATAGAATCTGAAAAAAATCTCCAAATATTGATTGATCTGGCAAAAGAAAAGCAGAAAGAATCCGGTGTCAAACTTTTATGGGGCACCGCTAATGTTTTTGGTCATCGCCGTTACATGAATGGTGCAGCAACCAATCCGGATTTTCACGTCTTGACACATGCCGCTGCTCAGGTAAAAGCGGCGATTGATGCGACAGTTGAATTGGGCGGCGGCAATTATGTTTTTTGGGGAGGAAGGGAAGGATATTTCACGCTGCTGAATACTGATATGAAGCGCGAATTGGAGCACTTGGGACAATTCCTCACCAAGGCGCGTGATTATGGGCGACAAAACGGATTTAAGGGCACATTTCTGATTGAGCCCAAACCGATGGAACCGACAAAACATCAATATGATTTTGATTCGGCAACGGTCATCAGCTTTTTGAAGAAATTCGGTCTCGAAAATGACTTTAAGCTGAATATTGAGAATAATCATGCCACTCTGGCCGGGCATACTTTTGCTCACGAAGTGCGCCTCGCCGCTGATAACGGCCTGCTCGGAAGTCTTGATATCAACCAGGGTGACCCGTACAATGGCTGGGATACTGATGAATTTCTCCATGACGTAACCGAATCGACGCTTCTCATGCTTGAAATCCTGCAGTCCAAAGGTTTGGCGCCCGGAGGTATGAATTTTGACGCCAAGAATCGTCGGAGTTCATCGGATTTGGAGGATATTTTTATCGCTCATATCAGTTCCATGGATACCTTGGCGCGCGGATTAATCATCGCCGATAAAATCATTCGTGAATCCGGCTTGCTGGAGATGCGGAAAAAGCGTTATGCTTCTTTTGACAGCGGAGACGGTGCGCGATTTGAAAAAGGTGAATTGGGACTCGCTCAATTGAGAGACATGGCCGTCAAGTTAGGTGAGCCACAACAGATGAGCGCGAAACAGGAATTATACGAATCCCTCATTAACCAGTTTATTTAAACGGTTTCATTCGTCAAGCCCCGATGTCATCATCGGGGCTTTTTTGTTTAAGGGACGTTCCGGTAAAATCTTTAATTGCGAAGACGAGAATGAGAGCCGATCAATATTTTTCAAGGCTGCAGGCAAAGCAATGCTTGTTGTCTTGATAAAAAATTCTTACATTAATTCAGTCCGAAATTGATTCGGGGAGGCAATTATGAAAATGTTTCTTGTTATTTTGACATTGGTGTTGTATGGATTTTGCGCCGCTGATTCCGATCCTGCGGTGGTTCTTTCTCAATTCACAGCGATGATTCAGCCGGATAGTGGTGAT
>RPQV01000698.1 GCA_003818595.1 Calditrichota bacterium | reverse complement strand
TTCAATGCCGGCATGGCCGAATGTTCGTACTCTGGGATTTTATTCACTGCTGCAGCATGAAAATCATCTGCCGGACGTCTATGATAAAGGCGCGCTGCAGTCGCGGATCATCAACTGGGCGAATTCGCTCAAAAGCGGATTGGCAACTTCGCCCTATCACATTGTGATGGGAAAAAACAAATCCGATTTCGTCTGGGGCAGCAATGCGGTGGCGGCGAATCAGGCCGTGGCTTTGATCATGGCGTATCGCATCAGCGGTGATAAAGCGTTTTTGGACGCTGCACTGACTAACCTGGACTATCTTCTCGGCCGCAACGCCACCGGCTATTGTTTTCTGACCGGATTGGGGAGAAAATCGCCGATGAATATTCATCATCGCCAGTCCGGCGCTGACGGGATTAAGGATCCGGTGCCGGGTCTGCTGGCTGGCGGACCCAATCCCAACCAGGAAGATAAAGGCCAGGGCGGCGTGGTTTATCCTTCAAACTATCCGGCGCGATCGTTTGTCGATGCGCAGGGCAGTTATGCGTCCAATGAAATCTGCATCAACTGGAATGCGCCGATGGCTTACGCGGCCTGCGCCATCGAGGCGATCATGGCGGAACAGGGGCGCGCAGAGGGAACCAGAGTAGAGGACAATAAACCATTGACGGAGACGATGATACTATTGTCCAGCTACCCCAATCCGTTCAATGCGAACACAACGTTGCGTTGGCGCCTGGAGGATGATGCTTTTGTCGAGGTGATTGTTTATAATGTGCGCGGCGAGCGGGCGGCGACCCTGGTTCAGGAACAGCAGTCGCGCGGTGAGCATGCGATGGTTTGGCACGCCGAAGCCATGCCCACGGGCGTCTATGTCGTCATGTTGAAAGCGGGGGAGAGGATCGTGCGGCAAAAGGTCATGCTGGTCAAGTGAACTGATGGCGCGGGAGACAGGAGAACGTACAGAATGGATGAAAACGTTTCCTGCCTTGTCGGCTGAGGAGTCGTTTTGCATTCGGCAATTGTGATAGATCATCTTTAACTGTCTTCCCGCTTAACCGCTCATTTCTCTTTGCAAAAATTTTTCCGCGACTGATCTTTTCTGGCAAACCGGCACTGACTCTAATATTTGCGCCAGCATTGTCATTTTTTGAATGCACCCAGGGTCGTCCGCATTAAAATATAGATAGTTACTCTCATAATCCTCGGATTCGGGATTGCCATCATCAAGGTAAAAATATGCCATCATCAGCTCCATCCGATTTAATGCGTTTTCTGATTACGGAAATAAATTTACCATATTGGTATTAATATCAGATAACAGGAAAATTAAGATTGCATGAGATTATTTTTCGGTGAATTGGTTGCTGAAAAAAGATGATTGGAAAAAGGATGGACTCTATTTTCAAATTATAGGAAATGTGGAATAGACCGTGGCGGACGACATGATCGCGCAGGCCTCCTGCATGACCGCCACTGCCAGTCTGCTGAGAGAATCGTAATTCACCAAAGACATCTTGCCAGTGTTGCAAACGTGAGTGAATCGTGGGCGTGTTATTGCGACAGTTTTGTCAAAAGAGCTGCAGCATTCCGTTTGGCAAAAGCGTCTATTGCGGGATCATGGCGAACGCTATCGAGGGCAACAATTTGTGAAAGCATTGCTATTGCACGATCACGATCGCCTGCGTCGGCGATGATTTCTGCATAATAAAGCTGGTTGTACAGATTGTTCGGCGCGGTGTTATAAGCTTTTGACAGATATTCGTAGGCCTTTTTTTTTGATGGCCAGGTCAACAGCAGGTGGATGTGCGGCACCTTGAAATTGACCATACCGAGCAGGCGCCAGCCGCCGCCGTCCAAATAGTGCGGATCGAGTTCGACCGATCTTTCGGCGTAAAAGCGCACCTTATTGGCCACGCCTTTGCGCGCGGCAGCAATGATGCCGTAAACCTCAGACCAGCGCGACCAGAGAATGCCAAGCCAATTGTGCAGTTCAACCGAGTCGGGGAACTCGGCAAGATGAGTTTCGCCGGTTTCTATGGCTTTTGCGAGGGTGACTTTACGCAGCGAAGGCTTGCGGTCGATAAACTGACTCTTGAAATAAGCAGCCTGCAAATATTTCCACAGGGCTTCCTGTTTTTCATCGTTATTGTCAGCTGTCTCAATCGCGCTGCGATAGAGGTGAAGGGCTTCGAAAACTGCGGTTGAATCGGCGAGCAGGCGTGCGGCGTCAAATCGGTCGCAGCGATGAGCGAACAGGCTGTCGGCGCGGCCGATTATGGAAATCGCCGGTTGTGCGATAGTGGGAATGACCGTGATAGAATAAAATAACAGAAAAAGAACAGTTTTCATTTTTCCTCAATAAAGTTATTGGCCAATTTATCTCGAATTAAGTTAATGAAAAAATCATTAACAATCGAGATCAAGTTCCCATGAAACGAATCTTAACAAAAACTTAATTTGGTAAAGAGTTGCAGATAGAGTAAACTTGTTATTACTGATTTAAATGATGAGAGGTAATATGAAAAAGCTTTTGTTGACCTTATTAATCCCTTTACTGTTCGTTTCTTGCGGCAAAGACAGCGGCGTCGAGCCGCAACCTCAGGACACTGCCGTCAAAGGCGTCGTCAATTTTACCGGCCAGTGGCCCGTCGCTGCGGCTGAAGTTCGTCTATTCTCGTCCAAGGTTTTT
>RPQV01000697.1 GCA_003818595.1 Calditrichota bacterium | reverse complement strand
GCCGATAAAATCGGCGCTGATGGATATTCAGCAGATCCACAAGGCGCCGTCGAATTTCTCAATAAAAAGGTCGCCTAATCATATCCGGGACAGGATCAAATTGGATACATTATGAATTTACTAGCGGAACTGAAAAAACGTCACGTAATGACCTCAGATGGCGCCTGGGGCACCTTTCTTCACCAAAAGGGATTGCTTCCGGGTCAGTGTCCCGAACTGTGGAATATCACTCACCCGGAAGAGGTGTTCGATATTGCCCAAAATTATATTGATGCCGGAGCCGAGTTGATCGAAACCAACAGCTTTGGGGGCAGCAGTATTAAATTGGCCCATTATCAACTGGATCAAAGATCTGCCGAACTGAATGAAGCGGCAGCGGCAATTTCTCGTCGCGCGGCCGGGGAAAATTGTTTTGTGCTTGGTTCTGTAGGACCGACGGGAAAAATTCTGATGATCGGTGACACAACCGAAGAAGAGCTATATGATTCCTTCCGCATTCAGGTCAAAGCATTGGAACAAGGCGGTGCCGATGCCATCATCATCGAAACCATGTCGGCCCTCGATGAAGCGACAATCGCCATCCGCGCAGCCAAAGAAAATACTTTGCTGCCGATTATATGCACATTTACTTTTGACGCCAGCGTGCAGGGTGGCTATCGGACCATGATGGGTGTATCACCGGAGATGATGGCGGAGGCGCTGTTGGCCGCCGGAGCAGACATTATTGGTGCGAATTGCGGGAATGGCATGGCTCAAATGGTTGAAATCGTCAGGGCAATTCAGCAGGCGACACCCAGCACGCCCATACTGGTACATGCGAATGCAGGCGTTCCCATCATTCAGGAGGGCAAAACCGTCTTTCCGGATACTCCGGAGGCGATGGCCGCGCTCACCCCCGCACTGATTGAAGCAGGCGCCGTCATCATCGGCGGATGCTGCGGCTCAACACCAGAACATATCCGAGCCATCGCGCAAATCATACGAAAGTACCAACAATGATCGCACAATGCCTTGTTGACGCCTCACAGTTATGGCATTTTACCATCCCTTATAGCGAAGCCCAAACAATGCCGCTCAACATTGTCAAACTGTTGGGTTATGCTGATGGGCAAGCGCCGAAACATATTCAAGATTTGGTCAATGAGGCGCTGAATGAAGCCGGCAGCCGCTGCAGCATCAAAGGTGGAATTCGGCTTATCGATGCCCTCAAAATTGAACAAGACCATAAACATCTTCTGGCCGGCCAGACCCGTTTTGCTGTCGGGAAAATCATTTCCGCCCAAATCCGCCACGCAGCGACTGCTGCCTTTTTCATCTGCACGATAGGAGACGGGATGGAAAAATGGGTCCAGGATTTGATGCGCAATGGCGATTATATCAAAGCCTATATCGTGGACATGATCGCATCTGAAACCGTTGACGTGGCCATGGATCGAATTCAGGACTGGTTGGGCCAACAACAAAAGCAAAACGGAAAACATATCACCAATCGGTACAGCCCCGGATATTGCGGCTGGCATTTATCTGAACAACAAAAGCTGTTCTCGCTTTTCCCTCCTTCATTTTGCGGCATCACATTGACCGAATCCTCCTTGATGGTACCGATTAAATCGATCAGCGGGATTATCGGAATCGGCTTGAAAGTGAAAAAAGTGGATTATGTTTGTAGATTCTGCGACATGAAAGACTGCATCTACCGCCGAAAATCGGAAAAACAAGTGCAGGAATAAATAATCGCTTTCCGCAATCGCATCTCACTTTAACCTCAAGCTGCGGGCAAGCATCATCTGACCCTTCGTCTGAAGTGGATTGCTCACCATGCCGATGTTATGCAATAGCCTTTGACATAAATCATTTATTGCTTGACATTCAAGAATTATTATAATATATTTAGTTCGTTCATTTACATTTAATATTATTATCAACTATACGTTGAGGTATATCTTGAAAGATAACATTTATACACGTGATGAGTTCTTGAATAAAATCAAAGCATCTGAAGCAGAACTCGCTCAATGGGAAGAAAAAAAGTTGGTGAAATTCATCGGATTTACCGATGATCGAACGCCTTTTTATGCGGAAAATGCGATAAGGCAAGTACAGCAAATCCGAAAACTGCAGGAACTGGGATACCCGCTTGATGACATCCAAAAGATCATTAAAAAAGTGGGGCTTCCGCAACAGGCCTCTGATAAAAATAAACCGCAAGTCAAACCGTATCTTACGGTCGGAAACTTGGCGGAACGCGTCAACATCAGCCCCAGAACTGTAAAACACTGGGAAAGTCTGGGTATCATAGAGCCCGACATGAGAAGCGAGGGTGGATTTCGCCTCTACTCGGAGATGTGGGTGCCTCTGTGTCTCCTCATCAAAGACCTGCAGCTATTTGGCTATGCGCTGGAGCAAATCAAAGTCATGGCCGATTCTTATCGCGAATTTCTCGCACTGCAGTTAAATCTAGAGTCTTTCACCAAACAACAGACACAGCAGAAACTCGAGAAAAAGCAGGCAGAGCTTGAGGAATTGATCGCCAAAATCAATGAGTTGAAAGACGGTATTCAACGCTGGGAAGAGTTACTGAGAAAGAAGAAAAAAGAGTTACTGTCATTAAAAAATCAAAACCAGAAACGAAATATTCAAGGAGAAACTCATGAGTCAGGCGACGATGCCCTTTAATACTGGACTGC
>RPQV01000696.1 GCA_003818595.1 Calditrichota bacterium | reverse complement strand
TACTTGGCGTTGGCGGTGATGGCGTCGCCGCCATGATATCCCCACCCGTGGGTGTTTTGGGCGGTGCGGATAATGTCTCCGTTTTGATATTCCGTCACCTCACCGCCATTTTCATCCCAGAAAACATTTGAAAAGACACGGCCGTCCGCAGTCACAAAGATGTCGCTGATGTCCTGCTGCACCCACTTGGTTTTTCCGGAAAAGGTGTTGCCGATCCACGACGTTTGATAGGTGATCTGTGCGGTGACCACCGCGGAATAAATCAAAACAATAGCCGTACAAAAGAAGAGAGGTTTCATCAGATTATCCTTATTCTTTATGAGAGGGTATTTCACTGATTAAAACAGCAAAGGGTTCAAGGTTGATGGAAAAATTCTTCATCAGCACATCGCTGTGATCAAGGCTTGTGAATCGTATGTTGGGATTTATGGCCCCCAGCGATTGATCGAATTGCAGAGTGGCGACCTGCTGTCGATCGCTCATCGAAACGAGAATCACCAGGTAATGACCATCCCGCCCCTTCAGGGCTGAAAAAACCATGGGATTGGAACAGGCGACCGAGCGAAACAGGGGCGGAGCATTGATCAGGGGTTTGAATTGATTTCGTAAAGCAAATAAACGGCGATAAAACTCGAAAATGTCGGGATCGTCATCGGGATTCGGCGCGTGCTCGGGATCGCCGCCAAAGACTTCGGGGATGGCGCACAGGGCGTGAATCGCCTCAAATACTAAAAAGAGCCTGGAATAACCATAAAAATGATAAAACCACGAGGTATCATGGTTGCGGGTGAAGAAAACGCGATTCGCGCCGGTCGGCAGCATGTCAAAGACATCGGCCATGTGCGCCTTGTAAGTATCGGCGGTCGCTGAACCGGCCTCGATCATTTCGATCATCATCTGCGCCGCTTCAGTCTGATTGTCATGAACGAAATTGCACACATGGTGAAACAGCGGTCCGAACACCTCGCTGAGCAGCACGGCCTCCGGCTTTGTTGCCTGCAACGCAGCCAGCATTTTAGACATCAATTCGGGCGCGGCGGCGCCGCTGCGGAAAGCAGGGTAGGGGAGCGTCGGATCCCAGTTGGGACCCTTAAAGGCGGCCGCATCCACGCGATAACCGTCGATATCATAACGATCGACATCATGCTGCACCAGCGAGACCATATAATCCTGATATTCAGGATTCGCCCAGTCGAAGGTCATGCTGCGCCATGTGGGATGGCGGACGATTTCACCCTTGATATCCTTGCAGAAAAGTTCCGGACTCTCCTTCATCAAGGGTGAGTTTTCGTTCATGCCGTGAATCACCATGTCGAACAACACGCGCATGCCCAGGGTGTGCGCGCTGCGCACCAGTTCCTGCAGCTCCTCTTGGCTGCCGTATTCGGGATTCACCTGAAATAGATTGATGGGGGAATATCCGCCAGACCAGTGCGGCATCAGATAAAGACAATTGAATCCGATCTCTTTATAAAAAGACAATCGCCGAGTGATGCCGCGGAAACCATCCTTGAAATATCGCGGATAGACTTCGAGGATCACCGCGTCTCTGACCCATTCCGACGCAGGGCCCAGCGGGAGGCGGTCGCAAACCATTTCACGATACGGCTGCAGCGCTTCGAAAGGCGTTCCCTTTATCCATTCGATGATCATTGGATCCGATGAAATCGTCATGTTGGGCAGCAGCCAGTAACCGCGATAGTTGCTGAAGGAGAGCGTCAGACGCTGCTCCTCCCCGCGAATGGACGGTTGATAATTGACCTGTCCATCCGTTTCCATCCACGCAACCAGCGAGAGCTTTTGGGTGTCATTTGACAGTCGCAGCAGTCCAAATCCCGTCTCCGGCGCGCTGTGAAAATATAAGGTCTTGTCAATCAAGTCGAGATAAGGTCTTTGCGTTCCAATATAGGACGTCGGGAACCAGGGGCCGGGGCTGTCCACGGTGTTCTTCTCGGGATCACCCAAGGCGACTCTTGGGAGATCGAATTTAAATCCCCACAGTTTAATCCTTTCATCGGTACGATTGGTCAAGCTGGCCATCCTCAGCAGCCTGGCTTTGCCGGGATAGAGACGGTAGATCGATTGCATCTTTAACTGCGGATAGTCTTTGAGATCATAATCCAGGATGAGATCGATAGAGTCATTGCCGGGACTCGGCATCAGCGAATAGTGCAGGAGATGATTTGTCCCCGCCGGGATGGCCGACTCATCGATGAGCGCCCGCACAGCAGCGTCCCTGCCGTCGGTGAGGTGGTTGTCATTGCCGTATCTCAATTCTAACCAATTACCCCGCTGCCTGTCGAACTTGAGCGTGAGGTATTGATTGGCGAAAATCAGTGTATCGCCTTTGTCGCTGAATTGTATATCATCGAGAAGCGTCTGTTCGGCAAAAGCGGTCATGGACAATCCCATCAGCAAAAAGAGGGTGATCAAATGCGATTTCATTTGGTTTCCTTGACGTTGAATGCAACGTGTCGTCCTTGTTGATTTTAATCATTTTTGCGCTTTGCCGCAATGACTTTTGATCGACGCGGCGAAAAATCGTTTGACAATCCTTGCTTTCGATCATAAAAGTAACTATTTTGATCATCCCAAAATAGGATGCACTCGTGGATATTTCGATTATTATTCCTGCTTTTAACGAAAGTCATAAAATTGCACTCGATGTTCATGCCGCGGCCGGTTTCAT
>RPQV01000695.1 GCA_003818595.1 Calditrichota bacterium | reverse complement strand
TGGCGGCAATTTCGATCCCATCCATTTCACCTTACTGGATGTTGATTTACGTTACTCTCCTGATCCTATTTTTGAATTGGCACAAACGGACTCGCAGGAACCAGCTGATTATAACAGTCCTGATTTTAGTCAATTGCCTTGTTTATAAAGACCTTCTGCAAAATACAAGAGGACTGAAAATCACCTTTCTGGATGTTGGACAAGGTGATTCGGCATTGCTGGAATTCCCCGGCGGTAAAACCATGTTGATTGACGCAGGTGATCGAACAGAATACATGGATTATGGTCAGCAGGTTATATTACCCTTTCTGCAGCGTCGCGGCATTCGTACTCTGGATGCGTTGTTGTTGACACACCCTCATGCAGATCATATTGGCGGGGCGATTGCGCTTTTGCAAAATATTCAAGTGAAACGGATTATTAAAACTTTTATTTCGGGCGGCGAGCCCTATGCAGCCATTGTGGACAGCCTTGTGGAATACAGACAAATACCTCAAATTCATCCGCTTTCCGGTGATACATTGTTAATTGATCAGGAGGTATTGCTCCTGGTGATGCATCCTTCTCGGCGATTTGCACAACCGCCGTCGATCGCTGCGGAATTAAACAATTCTTCGATTGTTTTAATGTGTAGGTTTTATAATCATGCGGTGCTGTTTTGCGGTGACGCTGAAATTGGTGCAGAGCAGGAAATGCTTCGATTCGGAGATCTGCTCAAATGCGAAATACTCAAAATGGGGCATCACGGCAGTGCATCAGCAAGCAGCCGACTGTTCAGAGAGGTGACGGCGCCAAAGGTTGCGGTGGTTTCAGTCGCAAAACGCAACCGCTTCGGCTTGCCTTCAGAGCGGCTCCTGTCAGACATGGAAAAGGAAGGAATTCGCCTATTGAGAACGAGTGATCAGGGAGCAATTGTATTTCTACTCCGGCGTGGTAGTGAAAAATTGTGATTTTTTAATCCTTTTGAATTCAATTTATTGCATCTTGATCACTATTTCCTTACATTTTTGTGCAGGTACATACAACGGATGGTTATGCAGAAAATCCAAGGATACAAGAATCTTCGTACAGTCGTCCGTGGATATTATTGGACATTATATGAGGGTATTCAGGTTCAATCGAATACCAGGTTTCTCATTCAGCGATTTGATTCCTTTTTTGCTGCTGATGAAAAATTGCGACGACTGCTGCAGGAGATGATGGAGGAGACGCAGAAGCTCGATCATCCCCATATTCTTACGCCGATCGCTCTTCATTTTTTCCCTGATTGTGCTGTTTTGCTCTATAACCATTTTGAAGTACAGTCTATTCGGGAAACGTTGAATCACGGCATCCCTATTGTCGAGCGCCGCGTAACCGCCATTGTTTTGCAATGTGCTGTTGCACTTCAATTTGCCCTGATCCGCAGTATCAATCATGGTTGGTTTTGCCCGGAAACAATCCTGCTGTTAAAAAAGTCTGATCAAGTTAAAGTTTACGGTTTTGGTGCGGAACGAGTTCTTTCAATGATACGCACCAAAAGCGGGCGTTCTTTCCCGGCTGCTCTTAATCATTCCCAAATCGAACAGTCTACTGACAAAGTCTCCGCACCGGATGATCTGTTTTCACTCGGATGTGCAGGATACGAACTGCTTCTGGGCAAGGAACAATTCCTGGCAAATTGTAATATTCATTCTCTCGCTGCCCTGCCGCCGCCGAATACAGTCAACCCGAAGATATCACAGCAATTCTCTGATATTATCATGACGCTGATGGATGTCAATCCCCATAGACGAGGCAATTATAATACAATTCTGGATATCCTCGCACCGCAGGAAACCGGCGAGACTTTAGCCGAAGAAACTCCAGAGAGCATTCGGTTTGATAAAAAAGTGCTAAAACACTTCAAACCACAGTTCAAGTGGCCGGTGCGTCTGGTCGGCAGCAGAAAAAGACTGGTGAATACTCTCTTTTTTTTATCGGCATTTATCATTGTCTTCATCAGCATGATGGTGATATCGCGGATGATAGTTCATGATGACAAAAAATTTCAAGCGACTTATGAAGAAATGATTAAATCTGAAGCGCTGCCCCATGAAAACAGCGCTGATTTGTCTGATAATCTTCCAGTCGCTCTACCTTCTGCGGAACGAACTGACTTGGCGGATCAAAACACTTCCGCAGGCGCTGTATCGCAGGAAGTCATATCAGGCCAACCGACTCGAGCCCTTTCAGAGAGAAACATCAAAACGATCGAGCCGCAGGCAACAAGCAGAAAATACACATTCCCGATTGTCACTTTTGCCGACCGGATTCAAATAACCAAAGAGTCATCGCTCATCCCCTTGCCTGCGGAGATACCATTGACGGTTGGTGATCATTCGATCACATTTTATGATACACAGACCCAATTTACTCATCAAATGATCATTTCTGTGCGCGAGGATTCGCCGACGATGATCGAAGTAAAGCCGGAGTCAATCGGCGAAGGTGAACTGCTGGTGGTCTTGAATGATCCGATAAAATATGGGTATGCATTTGTAGCGATTGATGATGAGACGGAGCAGCACACCACTCCATTTCGAACTCGTCTTTACGCGGGACGTCATCGTTTACGTATTTATAGAGAAACGTATCAAGTCACTCCTGCGGACACGATCGTTTTTGTCTGGCCGGATCGGAAAATAAATGTTCAGGCATCCGTTTTCTAATACGA
>RPQV01000694.1 GCA_003818595.1 Calditrichota bacterium | reverse complement strand
GGCTGGTGCCCGAGCGGAGTCGAGGGCTGGTGCCCGAGCGGAGTCGAGGGCTGGTGCCCGAGCGGAGTCGAGGGCTGGTGCCCGAGCGGAGTCGAGGGCTGGTGCCCGAGCGGAGTCGAGGGCCGCTTGATAAACCTCATAATTATGCGGCTCAACACGAGTGGTAAATACCCATTTTCCATTCTCTTCCTTGAGATCGATTTTCTGTTTCGTTTCAAGGTCGATCACCGTGCTGATTTGATGATCCAACACGACCTTAACCGGTAACCGGTAAGGCTTGAAAGAATGAAGAATGAAGCTATGGTTATCATAAATAAAAAGACTCACATCGGCCGGGGAATCGATATAGACAATAAAATTCTTCATCAACACTCTTTTGATCTCGCTGAGAATTTCCGCCGGAAGTTCATACAATTCTCCGAAATTGTCCGGGATCGTCAATACATAAAGCCGACTGTCTCCATAAGCAGCCTGCTGCAGTATGGGATATCCGACGCCGCTGTCCAAGGCAGTAATCAGCTCCCAAGAATCATTGGTAGCGTATCGGAGTTGTGGGATGAGAATATCCTTTTCGGATTGAAATATTTCGTTCCAATTGTAAAACTGATGCACCAAAGCCTTCCTGCCCGTCAATTCCAGCTCGACAATGTCTTCGATGCCTCTGCCCTGCAATGCATGGTACAAACCCGATGTGATCATCACCTCTTTGCCGTCGATCAGCTGTTGTTTGATTTTTTCCACAATATGGTCATCCGATGCAGCTTGTTCGGTCAGAAAAATGATTTTTTGGTCAACCGGGAACTCGGGAGTCATATCCATGGGAATGCCCAGCATGCCGATATAATTCTGCAGGAAATCCTCTCCCTTTGAATGATAAGGCTTGTAGCTTTTGATACCGATGGGTGATCCCAGACTTGCCAGAAATTCATCAATGCGCTCCAGATGATATCCAAGGACCGGTGCGAATTCACTGTGCGGCTTGTCATTTCCATCGGATTTCCGAATTGACTGCACCAAGGCGCCCCAGCAAAAAAGCATCTGCTCTTTCGCCTTGGCAAAAAGCGTCAAAGCGATTTGTTCAACATAGCGGTCTAAAAACTGATGAGTGCCCGGATCGACCCATCCGCCGCCATTTCGACCAGGTGCGATATTCTCGAAATATCGAACTTGGCCATAACTCTGATAAGGCTGCAAATGCTGGTGCGTGTAAACAGGATCGCGGGTCTCGGTGCCCGTGTAGATCATATCGAATATTTTGGGTTCGGTCTCCAGATTGTAGCCTGTGTATTGAAAATGATCGTACCAGTTGGGGTACTTGATGACCATTTTTACATGTGGATTGACTCTTTTTGCCGGACCGACGACCAGATTCTTGGCCACATCAGTCATTAATTCACAGCGGAAATCGGTCCAGCTTTTATCGCCTTTCGCCTTGATACATTCCCGGCATTTGCAATTGGTGAAAAAAAAGTCATCAAGGAGGACTTCATCGAACAAACTTGCGGTATATTCCGCAATCTCTCGGATTTTTTTCCGATCGTCAGCGTTGGTATAACAGAAAGATTGGAATCGATTTTGTTCGCTGACAACATAGGTAATGCCGCCCGAGACTTTGACACCTCGATCTTCAAAGAATTTCTTAATCTTGAGCACATGATCTTTTTCAATGATATCGAGATTTCGGTGAGTCTCAAGATATACTTTCTCAATATGAATATACTGCGTCAACATATTATATGTCGATTCCAGCCAGGCCTCATCCTGCATCCGACGCATATCCCATTGGGGACAATACACCGCGAGGTTAAAATTTTGATAATCCTCTCCGGCTGTCAGCGGCAAAGAACAAGCCGCCAGACAAGCCATGATCATCGTCACTATTCGATAAACATATTCTCTCACTTGGCCTCCACTTGACGATTCCATTCGCTCATGATCGCCTGAACTCTCAGTGGGCAATTGGATTTGACAAGCTGTTTTTCAAAATTGAAAACAAAACGTAAAATTTTGAATATCCTTCAACAAGCCGAAATCCTGATAACTATAGTGTAAATCAATGCTTCGCGATCCCGGCATTCTGAACCGCAGTCCGCCGCCCAGGCTCATTCCCTCTTCAGAGTTGCGGGCGAATAATGTCTTGTACCCCGCACGAAGAAAAACAAACCTATTATAACTGTATTCCCCGCCCACATTGATATATTCAAGATCATTGTTGGGATGCAGGGCATCGATGGCGATCAGGAGACTGTTTTTCGCGCTCTTTTGCAGCAGGTCCATGGCCAGGCCGACGCGGAACATCAGGGGAATATCATAGGCGTCTGTCTGCAGATTGGCATTCAAGTTTTCATTGTTGCCATGAACCAGAGGATCGATGTCGCTCTGGATCAGCAAATCGCGACCATTCATCCGCATTTTTGCGCCATAGTTGGTGATGCTCATGCCGATCCTCATGCCGTAAAAATCGGTTTCGAAAAGCGTGCCCACATCAAAAGCGATCCCATGGGCGGCGCTGTGATAAATCTGTTCATGTATGTATTTGGCGTTCAATCCGATGGAAAATCGATCCGTCAGACTGCGGGCGAAGCAAAATGCAAAGGCATAACTCCCGGCGTCAAAGGTCTCACCCGTTCCTTCAGGATTGGCGATCGTCGTCCGTTCCATCTCGTCCATGGTCATGAATAACGCCTGCACGCCGATGGTGCCGATCT
>RPQV01000693.1 GCA_003818595.1 Calditrichota bacterium | reverse complement strand
TCACCGTGAGTGGTTCGAAATACAACCTGTCGGATGTGTCGTAATCGGTTGACACTGTCTCCGGATTGCAATTCACCATGATGGACTCATAACCGGCATCTCGAATGGCGAATGCGGCATGAACACAGCAATAGTCGAATTCAATGCCCTGTCCGATGCGGTTGGGACCACCGCCGAGCACCATGATTTTTTTCTGATTTTTGACCACCACCTCGTTGGGCGCGTTATAGGTCGAGTAAAAATAGGCCGCATCAGCGCCGCTCACTGGTACCGGCGCCCACGCTTCCTCCAAACCCAATGCAAGTCGATGCTCACGAATATCACGTTCAGATGCGCCCAAGAGCTTGGCCAGGTATTTGTCGGCAAAACCATCTTTTTTGGCTCTGATCAACAACTCATCGGGCAGATTGGCGCCTTTGTAGGCAAGTATCTCCTCTTCAAGGTCGACCAATTCTTTCATCTGTTCAATAAACCAGGGCTTGATATATGTTTTTTGGTACAGCTGCTCAGTCGTCGCCCCTTTGCGCAGGGCTTCATACATGATATATTGCCTTTCACTCGAAGGAAATTTCAACATCGCCATCAGTTCATCAAATGTTTTGGAATTAAAATCTTTGGCAAAGCCCAATCCGTAACGCCCCGATTCAAGAGAGCGTATGGCTTTTTGAAATGCCTCCTTGTAATTCTTGCCAATACTCATCACCTCCCCGACGGCCTGCATCTGCGTACCCAGCTTGTCTTCCAGCCCGTCGAATTTCTCGAACGCCCACTTGGAAAACTTGATCACCACATAGTCGCCCCACGGCGTGTATTTTTCAAGCGAGCCTTCGCGCCAGTATGGGATTTCATCCAGCGTCAGTCCGCCCGCCAGCAAAGCCGATATCAGCGCGATGGGGAATCCGGTGGCTTTCGATGCCAGGGCCGATGAACGCGAGGTGCGGGGATTGATTTCGATCACCACCACCCGGCCGGTGTTCGGATCATGGGCAAATTGAACATTGGTGCCTCCAATGACGCCGATGTTTTCCACGATGCGATAGGAATACTCCTGAAGCCTTTTTTGCAGTTCGGGCGAAATGGTGAGCATCGGCGCCGCACAGAAAGAATCTCCGGTATGAATGCCGATGGCGTCGATGTTTTCGATAAAACAGACCGTGATCATCTGGTTTTTTGCATCGCGCACCACTTCCAACTCCAACTCTTCCCAACCCAGCACCGACTCTTCAACCAAAATCTGATTGACCATGCTGGCCGCAATGCCGCGGGCGGCAACCAATCTCAGCTCCTCAATATTATAAACCAGACCGCCGCCTGTGCCTCCCAAGGTGTATGCCGGGCGTATCACCACCGGAAAGCCGAGCTCTTCGGCAATCGTTTCAGCCTCTTTCACCGTGTTGACCGCTTTCGAGCGCGGCATCTCAATGCCGAGACCAGCCATGGTGTTTTTGAACGCAGTTCGGTCTTCACCCTTTTCGATCGCCTGCAGATTGACTCCGATCACCTCGACATGATATTGTTCCAAAACACCTTTTTGAGCCAACTGAAACGAAAGGTTCAGCGCCGTCTGTCCGCCCAGGTTGGGCAGCAGCGCGTCGGGCCGCTCTTTTTTGATGATCTCGGTCAGGGCATACACGTTGAGCGGCTCGATGTAGGTGAAATCGGCCATCTCCGGATCAGTCATGATGGTCGCCGGATTGGAATTCACCAATACGATCTGGTAACCCAGCGAACGCAACGCCTTGCAGGCCTGGGTTCCCGAATAATCAAATTCACAAGCCTGTCCGATAACGATCGGCCCTGAACCGATGATGAGTATTTTGTTGATGTCTTGACGTTTTGGCATAGCACTCTGCTCTTTCAGTGATGTTCAGCACGGTTTCTTGATCTTGAGGTCATTGGACTGCGACTATAGGCGTGAAGGCGACGCTTTCTGATCAGTGTCACTTCAGAACCGTTGACAGGACAGCGTCGGTGTCTACCAAGTGCCAAGTTAGACATTTTTCGCAATTTTCCAAGGAGAGAAATTGTCAGCGTGCTCCCCAAAAAAAATTTACAGAAAGACCAAAAAGAGCTGTCCTCTGCTTGAAACGGGGGCAGTAACAGTACTCTTCCCGACCCCGGGGTTGTCGCCAACACAAATATGGGAGAATAAAAGCAGTGGTTATGGGCGGCAACCCCGGGGTCGGTCAACTGATTTCTCTTTGATCGCATTTCTTGGCTGTGATTAATACCGGACGCTGTACACTCGGCACTGCATATCGACCGTACTCGAAGTCATCGACGCACAGCGAATCGTCAATTCAGTCGCCGCATCAAGATCGCCGACGCGAATCTCACCCGCCGCCCATGACAACCCGCTCCAGATGGCCTTGTCGTAATGAATCATCACCGGCACCGGTTTTCCGCGTTGTTCGGCCTGAATCATCAGCACATCGCCGAGCGTCGAACCTTGACCGGTCGCATCCGCAGCCGCCCGTTTGGCTGCTCCGGACTGATCAAATTGCTGCCAGACGATGCGGAGGTCTCTACCATCCGGAGGTTGAATGACGGCGGTCATCACATTCTTGCTGTCGCTTTGGAATTCGGCCGGGATCGGTTGTATCTCCATGGGGATGATGACATCCTCTTGACGGCCCATGCCAAACATCTCTGCGGCATAACCGTTTACCCCAATGACCGCCATCTGCTCCGCTCCGAGGATGACGACGCCGTTTTCAAT
>RPQV01000692.1 GCA_003818595.1 Calditrichota bacterium | reverse complement strand
TCGTCAATGTAAAAACCCTGGTCATCGGATGCGAACTCGTATCCGTGCAGATGATAGAAAAACCTGAGCCCTTTTCCCCGCAGCGTCTCGCCGATGCGGTTAAAATCGACGATCGCCTTTTGCAAATACGCGCGCGTGAATCGACCGGAATTGTGCGGGATCCAGGCCGCGCCGACGTATTGGGCGTTGAACAGCCTGGCTTCGCGGACAATGCCGTCGATGTCGTCAAGGAACCGCTGATAATCAAACAGCATGGCCGGACTCTTGAGACCGTTTTGTCGCAACATCTTTTTGAATGCTTCGGGAGTGAGATCATAGTAACTGGAGATTTCGACCGATTTTATTCCCATCTCCTTCACCTTGGCGATGGTTTCCGCCACTCCCGCCTTTTTAAATTCGAACCGCAGGCTGTACAGCTGTAGGCCGACATCGCCCTTGAGCGAGCCGGCGCGCGCAGTGACGATTTCACCGCTGCCGTTCTGCAGCCAGATATCTAGGCGCGGCGCATCCCAGTCGTACGGTTTGCCCAAAATATCAAAATCACCGTCGCCGTCGAGATCGGCGATTTTGGATTCGTGATTGGCGATGCCGGTTGATATAATCAACTCTTTAAAATTGCCCACCCCGTCTCCCAAAAGGACGCGGTTGCAGGCATCCGGATTGCCGCCGAACAGTCTCATCTCCGCGTTCCAGATGTCGAGATGGCCGTCGCCGTTGAAGTCGAGCAGCTGCAGCGAATGGCCGTTGTCAACTTTTTCCAGTAATACCTTGGCCTTCCATGTGCCGGTACCTTTTTTCCATTGATCTTGCCCGCGCTCCTGCCACTCGTACATGATCATCGGCGCCAAGCCGTCGCCGACGACGAGGATCA
The DNA here is from genome assembly GCA_003818595.1 of Calditrichota bacterium. Taxonomy (GTDB): domain Bacteria; phylum Zhuqueibacterota; class Zhuqueibacteria; order Residuimicrobiales; family Krinioviventaceae; genus Fontimicrobium. Next base: position 1,852 of record RPQV01000692.1, on the reverse strand, counting down.
CCTCCGGTCGTCCTCCCTCGACCAACTGTCCGGCAGCGGCGCGCGAAAATGTATAACCGGCATCGATGATATTCTCAGCGTACTGGAATCCTTCCAGATGTCTGAACCAGCGGCCTCCGGCGATGAGGTCCATTTTGCCGTCGCCATCGATATCGGCTTGAGCCATTCCTTCATGCTCATTATTTCCTTTAAAATCAGGATATGATCCGCGCTGCTCCATCTCGCTGTCTTTGTTGAAATGATAAATGAAATGCGCCGGCCACGGCTGTGTGGTTTTGGGGTCAGCAGGAATATCGGCGATGTAAAGATCGCCGTCATCCTGGCACCAGTAAGCAAGTTCCATGTTAAAGTCGCCGTCAAAATCGCCGAAAAGCTGATCATGATGTTTATTCCCGCCCCAATTCTTGACCAGATAGCGATTCCATCCTGTTTGGGGATCGTAATCAGGATAGGGATTCTCCCACCACCAAATCTCGTTATTCTGCCAATCGCCGCCCATCAGGATGTCGAGATCGCCGTCACCGTCAATGTCGTGATAATCGGAACCGGCTTCGATATGCAGAGGCTCATCTTCGACGATGAATTTTTTCCAGCCGTTCTCCTGTCGTTGAAACCAGGTCACAGCAGGCGCCGCGGAGCGTTCAGAGATGACAAAATCATTGAGACCGTCCTGATCGATATCGAGCACCAACGATGAGGTCTGTTCCTTGCCCTGGTTCGGTGTGTCAAGATCACCGTTTTTGCTTGTTAAATGTGTCCATTGAATCGGCTTGGTTTCCGCCATTAATAAAAGAGTGCAGAAAAACATTGCTGCCAAAAAGAATCGATGTGCCTGCATGAATGAACCTCCTAAAGTCGTTGCGCCGATGTTAAGTCGATTGGCTAAAATATAGTAAAAACTGATTCGAAAATGTACAAATTTATTGATTTTTTCTGTTCCTGTGCAAAACTCCTTGCGCCAGGTGACGGCGAATGTCCTGATGCCTTTTTGCTTACTGCTTTTCTTCTTGATCTGCGGTTGTTTTCTCGAGGCGTATCAACTTGCCGTCCCAACTTCCCTGCAATGGGACGCTCAATCCGCCGGATAAGAGTGTTTTACCACGAGCGATCTCTGTTTCAATATCGCCAAAAACCTGATATTCAGCATCCAGGTCGAGACCATGCAGGACAATGCACCGGCTTCCGCTGACGGCATCGCGGATGGATGGCTGCGTCTGGTAGACGAACAGCACCGAATGGGAACGGTCTCGACTGACGTATTGGAACGCACAGCGATCCTCGGACAGAGGATCGCCGATTCGATACACATCACCGAACTGAATGATAGGGCGTATCTCTTTGTACAGGGCGATCATCTCGCGGGCAATCGCTTTATCCTTGTCGTTCCACAAGTGCAGATTGCTGCCGATGCCGAGATTGCCTGCCATCGAGACGAGAAGCCGAAATCTCAGCGAGGGATTTTCACCGTACCATGCTTCATCGGTCACCCAATTCACCATCACCTTGGCGGGAAACGCATGCGAGAATCCATATTGAATCTGTAGCCGATCGCCGACGTTGGTGTTGTCGCTGGTCCAGATTTGATCGGTGTACTGCAGCATGCCGTAATTCGAACGTCCGCCGCCGCCGGAACAGGTTTCAAAAACAACCGTCGGATGCTTTTCGCGTATGGTTTTGAGAATGTAATAGAGGTTGTCAATATAGCGGATGCGCAGCTCGCGCTGCATCGCCGGATCTGCGTCCGGCCAGCCCGCCTCGGCAATGTAACGGTTCATGTCCCATTTGATGAATTTGATTTTGTTTTCACGCAGCAGCTTGTCGAGCCACTCGATGGTGAAATCTTTGACGTCCT
>RPQV01000691.1 GCA_003818595.1 Calditrichota bacterium | reverse complement strand
TCTCGGCAACAACCGCGATCCTGCTCGGCATTCGGTCTCTTTCAGCCCAAATTCCCTCGGATTGTGTTCCCGGCTGGTCCGGGAAAATGCTGATCGATTGCGAAACCGCTCAAAACTGGAGCGTAGAACATGATGCACCGTCCAGCGGGACAATCAAAGCTGTCGATGGGTTGATCGGTCGTGCGGTGCAACTGAACTGGGATATGGCTACAGGCGACTGGGTGCAGGCAAAATACACTTTTAATCCGATTGTCGATCTCTCTCATCAAGACATCCTCGGTATCTCTCTTCGCGGCAGCCCCGGGGTCGGGAATCGCGTCAGCATCATGGTGGCGGACGTCAACGGCGTTTTTTACGGCCTCGACAACGAAGGGATCAACACCATCTCCAGATGGATGATCAACCTCTCGTTTTCCCGAAAAATGTTTTATCATTTTTTCACCATCGGTGCTGATCCTCAACGAAAAGAAATCGACTGGTCGCGAATCGATAGATTTTTCATCGTCGTCAAACGGCCTGACGCAACCTCCGGCGGCGGTTCGGGATCCTTGGCTGTCGATCAAGTACAAGTCGACCGCGCTGCCGACTGGCCGCGTCCCGATCATTTCGAAACCGTCATCGGCAACAGCGGCGCCGCTTCGCAGGCGGCCGATTATCTGATCAGTCAACAGGAATCCAGCGGATTGCTGGTTTCGTGGAAAGAAGAATCCGACGCGAAAGCCTATTTATATGATCAGGCTCTGGCGCTCATCGTTCTATCTCGTCGAGGTCTTTGGTATGAGGGAAAAGCGCAAAACGAGGCCGCGGTTGCGGCGGATCGTCTCGCCGATTTTCTCATCTCCCGACAAAAACATGACGGACATTGGGCGCGCGCTTGGGATCCCCACACCGGCGCCCAGATCGTCGATGATTCATGGATCGGCGATCAGGCGTGGTGCATCATCGGCTTGAAACAATACGCTCTTTTATCAGGTAAAACGGCAGCAGAAGACGCTTTGCAGCAGGGCGCCGATTGGCTGGCCGGCAAAATACAGCCCAATGATTTCATCACCGCGAGCACCGAGGGCACGGTGGATGCGTGGTGGGCGATGATGCATGCGGGTCGAACAGACAAAGCCGATCTCCTGCGGCAACGGCTGTTGACAGCTCTATGGGATGCAGAATTAAAATATTGGCTGCGCGGTTACGGAGAGTGGCCGGATCCGGTCATTGCCATGGATGCGGCGACATGGGTGAGTGAATTCGCCCGATCGCCGCGCGTCGATCGTGCGGATATGGGGTTGGCGGCACTGGGATTCGTCCGCCGAACCCTGATCACCGTCGATGACAGCGGCAGTCGCTGTGGTTTCGACGGCATGGGGCCGGTGAGTTTTTGGTGCGAAGGGACAGCTCAGTACGTCTCCGCCGGAGGTGAAGGCGCGCAGGATTTTCTCAATACCCTGCTGTCATTGCAGCGGCCGGACGGCAGCATGCCGGGATCGCCTGATGATTGGAGCGGCACCGGTTTCGGCTGGCTCTCCTCAATGACCGGAATCTCATCGACCGCCTGGCTCTATTTCGCCTTGACGGAATCGCCGTTCAAACTGGTGCTGCCGAGCCGCGTTGATGGTAATCCGTTACGCCTTCCTGATCATCATCTCCATCAGAATTATCCCAATCCCTTCAACGGACACACCGATATCCGCTTTGAATTGTCGCAGGCGGATCAGGTGGAGATCATCATCTTCAATTCCCGGCAGCAAAATATTCGAACACTATGCAGCTCACAATTTAATGCCGGTCAGCATCAGCTAAAATGGGACGGAAACGATGATCATGGTTGCGCAGCGGCAAGCGGAGTCTACTTTGGTCGAATGCGGATCGGGCAGGCTTTTTTGATGCAGAAGATGACTTTGTTGCGATGAACTCGTCGCACACCTTCACCACGCACTTTATGCAACTGAAACACAGCGTCAGGTGTACGACGAGTTCTTAGATCGAGATGCTGCAGAAGAACTCGTCGCACACCTTTATCAACACATCGATGCAGCTGCAGAAAAGTGCCCAGGTGTACGACGATAACACGGCGTGATAAGGTCTGAAATCAGATCCAAAAACGTCTGGGAACCTCTCTAATCATCTCAGATGAAGCGTTGATAAAATCACCAAGGTCATGGTAATATTGATCGATCAATTCGGTGTAGAGCTGAGTCTTTGGTTGGATTCCACAAAAAGCCAAATAACTTGAATATGGCCAATCTTTAAATTGCTCGACCAGTCCAGCTCTTAGGGGATTCTGATGAATATAATGAATCAATGTGATTAAATAAGAATCATCATCAATCAAGATGGCTTTGGTGTGCTGTTGGAATAAGCTTCCGTGACGATTGAAAGAGTGGTTAAATGCTTTTGCGTAAGAACTCAGCATTATGCCGACATTCTTTTTCAGCTGATTTTCATTTTCCGTATTAACCTGTAAAAGAACATGAAAATGGGTAGGCATCAGGCAGTAGGCATATGTTTTGACATGTGGTGCTATATATGTGTTATATTTATAGAGAAAATAGCTGTAATTTCGTGCTTCTCGAAATGCGGGTTCGCAATTGATAGTGCGGTTGTATAAATGATAATATAATCCTTTGTAAAGTTCCATATGACCCCCAATGATAAAGTTCAAGTCGCTGCATTTAGAAGAACTCGTCGCACACCTTTATCAGCACATCGATGCAGCTGCAGCGCAGTGCCC